>NZ_JAQUZF010000107.1:0-9057 GCF_028691475.1 Anaeromusa sp. | reverse complement strand
AGTCGTTTCTTGCGCGAATATGCGGCGCACACGCAGTTTCTGGTGGTGACGCACCGTAAGGGGACGATGGAGGCGGCAGACCGTCTGCACGGGGTAACGCTGCATGAAAACGGCGTCTCTCGCATTATTTCCGTAGAACTTAGTAATGAAGAAAAGCAGTCTTCCGCCAGCTAAGAAGCAATTTTAAGCCGGCGGTGTGAATTTTAGAGAAGAGGTGCGAAGAAGAATGGGTTTTTTTGATCGGTTAAAATCGGGCTTGGAAAAGACGCGCAAGTCTTTTGCAGAGAAAATAGAACAGGTAATTAAGGGCTATGCCGATATTGATGAGGAATTTTTAGATGATATTGAAATGGCGTTGTTGACCTCGGATGTTGGCGTAACAGTTACGTCGCGGTTGATGCAGGACATCCGCACAGGCATAAAAGCTAAAGAAATCAACCAGCCTGACGATTTGCGGCCCTTTTTGGCGCAGCGCATCAGTTCCATGCTCAATGAGGGAACGGCTGCTATGCAGTTGCCGGAAAAGAGCGTAGGCGTTATTTTGGTGGTTGGCGTCAATGGCGTGGGCAAGACGACTACGATTGGAAAATTGGGGCATTTTTACGCAGCTCAAGGCAAAAAGGTGCTTCTAGCGGCGGCGGATACCTTTCGTGCGGCGGCGATTGACCAGCTGGAGATTTGGGGTCAGCGCACCGGCTGCGAAGTGATCAAGCATGCAGAAGGTTCGGATCCGGCGGCGGTGGCGTTTGACGCGCTGCAAGCAGCTAAAGCCAGGAACTTTGACATAGTGATCATCGATACGGCCGGCAGGCTGCACAATAAGGGAAATCTTATGGAGGAGCTGCGGAAGATTTACCGGATTATTGGCCGGGAAGTGGAAGGAGCGCCGCATGAAACATTGTTAGTGCTGGATGCTACAACAGGGCAAAATGCCTTGAATCAGGCCCGTGTGTTCGGAGAAGTCAGCGATGTGACTGGCGTGGCTTTGACCAAGCTGGACGGGACGGCTAAGGGCGGCGTGATTGTGGCTGTTAAGAGTGAATTGGGCGTGCCTGTCAAGTGGATTGGCGTTGGCGAAGGCATGGACGATTTGCGGCCTTTTGATGCGGAGGAGTTTGCGCAAGCTTTATTTGCCAACTAACCAAGAATGCCAAGTAAAAGTACTTGACGCCCATCCTTGAAGTGCGTATAATAAAGCAGGTGTCAAGTATTAGAACTTGGCAAGAAGTTGGTGGTGAACATGTTGGAGAAAATCGTCCGCATTGGACGTCTCTTTGATTTGTATAGCGCGTTACTGACGGAAAAACAGCAGCGTTGCGTGGAATTACATTATTTGCAGGATTTTTCTCTTTCGGAGATTGCCGAAGAGCTGTGTGTTTCGCGACAAGCGGTGCATGATATGCTGCGCCGGGCGGAACATATTTTAGAAGAGTATGAAGGAAAATTGCGATTGCTGGAACGGCAGGAACAGGATCGGGAAATTTTGCGGCAGGTGCAACAGCTTTTAATGAGCCTGCCTGAGAATATGCAAAACATTCCCGCTCTTGGCGAGGCTAGGCGGCAATTGAGTATGCTGTTGGAGGTTGCTCATGATATTTGAGGGCTTAGCCGATAAGTTGCAATCGACATTTAAAAAACTTCGCGGCCGAGGAAAGATTACCGAAGCCGATGTTGCTGAAGCGCTTCGCGAAGTACGTATGGCCCTGTTGGAAGCCGATGTGCATTTTAAAGTGGTTAAGGATTTAATTGCACGCATTAAGGAACGGGCTGTAGGGCAAGAAGTGCTGGAAAGTCTGACGCCAGCGCAGCAGGTCGTAAAGATTGTTAACGATGAGCTGACCGAGTTGATGGGCGGCACCCAAAGTCGCATTACTATCTCTCCTAAGCCGCCGACAGTGATCATGCTTGTGGGCCTTCAGGGCGCTGGTAAAACGACAACCGTAGGCAAGCTGGGGCAGTATTTGAAAAAACAAGGTAAAAACCCGCTGTTAGTTGCCGCCGACGTGTACCGGCCTGCGGCTATCAAACAGCTGCAGGTGCTTGGGGAACAGCTGAGCATTCCGGTTTTCACCATGGAAGAGCCCCAACCGGTAGAAATTGCCAAACAGGCTCTGGAACATGCCAAATTATACGCTCGCGATGTGGTGATCATTGACACGGCAGGACGACTGCATATCAACGAAGAGTTGATGCAGGAGCTTAAGGACATTAAAAGTGCGGTCAAGCCGCATGAAATTTTGCTTGTAGTCGATGCTATGACCGGTCAGGACGCTGTCAATGTAGCGGAAAGCTTTAATGGCGATTTGGGTCTGGACGGTATTATTCTTACCAAGCTGGATGGCGATGCCCGCGGCGGGGCGGCGCTTTCGGTAAAAGCCGTTACCGGTTGTCCGATAAAATTTGCCGGTATGGGCGAGAAACTGGATGCGCTGGAGCCTTTTCATCCGGACCGCATGGCTTCGCGTATTCTCGGCATGGGCGATGTGTTGACTCTGATTGAAAAAGCCCAGGCCAGCATCGATTTGGAACAGGCTAAAGAGATGGAGCGCAAACTGCGCAAAGACGACTTTACGCTGGAGGATTTTCTGGATCAGTTGCAACAGGTGAAAAAACTGGGACCGCTGGATAAAATTATGGAAATGCTTCCCGGTATGAACCAGCTGACAAAGAACCAGGATATCCAGATTGATGAAAAAGAAATTGCCCATGTAGAGGCTATTATTCGCTCTATGACAAGGGCGGAGCGGCGCGATCCCAACCTAATTAACGGCAGCCGCCGTAAGCGCATTGCTGCTGGCAGCGGTACGCGCGTGCAAGACGTCAATAAGCTGTTGAAGCAGTTTGTGGAGGCGCGGAAGATGATGAAGCGCTTCAAGGATATGCAGAAAATGGGTAAAAATAAACTAAGCAGCATGTTTAAAATGCCGTTTATGAAATAATGATTCTATAAAGGAGGTGATATCAATGGCAGTAAAAATTCGTTTGAATCGCATGGGGGCCAAGAAAAACCCCTTCTATCGCATCGTTGTGGCTGACTCTCGTTCGCCCCGCGATGGCCGTTTCATCGAAATCGTCGGTCACTATGACTCTACTCGCGAACCCGCAGTAGTAAAAGTGGACGAAGAAAAAGTCCTGGCCTGGTTGCAAAAAGGCGCTCAGCTTACCGATACGGCGAAAAACATTCTCCGTAAAGAAGGCATCATGAGCAAATGGGATGAAATGAAGCGTTCGAAGTGAGAAAGAGTGTGATAACGTCATGAAAGAAATCGTTGAAGTTATCGCCAAAGCCCTGGTACGGCATCCGGAACAGGTACGAGTCGAAGCAGCGGATGACCGTAATGGCACCGTATACGCCTTGCGCGTATCTCCTGAAGATATGGGCAAGGTCATCGGCAAGCAGGGACGGATTGCTAAAGCCATCCGCACTGTCGTGAAAGCGGCGGCGACGCGGGAAAATAAAAAAGTCAACGTGGAAATCAGCGAATAAAGGTGGATTACCGACATGGACAGCATGACTCTAAAATGCCCTGTGACCATCAAGGCCAAGGTGACGGAGGAACTCAAGCAGCGTTTGATCGCAGAAACCGAAGAAGCCCTGCAAGGGGTGGAGTTGGAACTGCAGCAAATTGAGTTTCACGCTAAGCGTCTGTTGGCAGAACAAGCCAAGCAGGACGCCCAAGGCCTTGTGGCTCTGCGTCAACAAATTGAGGCAGAAAAGCAAAAGCGCCTGGAATTCAAGAATGAAATGCTGGCCAAGCTCAAGGCCACGCAGGAACTCGAACTCGGCTCTGAGATTGTCAGAGGGCAGTTGGAGCGCGTCGTCGATGTGAAGGTAGGCGATGATCTGAACAAGATCATGGGCTCTGAGATCCTTCTGGAAGACGGCAAAGTTCTGGCTTTCCGCAGCTGAGACCAAGATGACCATGAAAGAGACTAACCGTATATTGGTCGGTCAGATTATTGCCCCGCACGGCGTGCGGGGTGATGTTCGTGTTAGCCCCCTGACCGATCGGGCGGACCGCTTTGCTGCCTTGAAGTGCGTATTTATGCATAGCGGCGCTGTTTTGACCTTGGAGCGCGCTAGTGTGCATAAAGGCTTAGCTTTGTTGCATTTTCAAGGCGTAGACACGATTGAAGCCGCTGAGAAGCTGCGGGGGCAGCAACTGTATATTGACCGTAAAGATGCGGTTCCTTTAGCGGCAGGGCAATACTATACGGCTGATATCCTGGGACTTCGGGTGGTTGATGAGCGAACCGGCGAAGAATTGGGAGAAATCGTGCAGATCTTGGAGACGGGCAGCAACGATGTGTATGTGGTGCGTCAAGCTGGACGCAGCCAAGACGTGTTGGTGCCGGCTCTTAAAAGCGTAGTTTCCGAGATTTCTTTGCAAGAAGGTCTAATGCGTGTACGCTTGCAGGAGGTATGGGAATGAATTCGCTGCATTTTTCCTTTGTGTCTCTCTTTCCAGAGATGTTTGCGCCTCTGGAGCATAGCATTTTGAAACGGGCCCGCGACGCGGGCCTGCTTTCCTTTTCCCACATTAATCCCCGGGACTTTGCCTTAGATAAGCATCGTATTGTAGATGATACGCCCTTTGGCGGCGGCGCGGGGATGGTGATGAAGCCAGATCCCATTTATCGGGCTGTGCAGTCTGCCAAGGAAAGTGGCGCAGGGCGCGTCTTGCTCATGTGTCCAGGTGGGACGCCTTTTTCTCAGGCCAAGGCGTTGGAACTGGCCAAGGAGGAGCATCTTATTTTGGTATGCGGCCATTATGAAGGTATTGACGAACGCGTTCGCCAACATGTGGTGGATGAAGTCATTTCGATCGGCGATTATGTGCTCACAGGGGGCGAACTGCCGGCAATGGTTGTGGCGGATGCTGTGGCGCGCTTAGTGCCCGGTGTGCTGGGTTCCTGCGATTCGGCGCCGCATGATTCCTTTTATGATGGTCTTTTGGAGTACCCGCAGTATACACGGCCGCGCAGTTTTAACGGCTGGGAGGTGCCAGAGGTGCTTGTCAGCGGTGATCATGCGAAAATCCAGCGGTGGCGGCGCAAAGAAGCGCTGCGCAATACCTGGAAGCGGCGGCCTGATCTGTTAACAGGGCGCGAACTGGAAAAGGCGGACGCGAAACTGCTGGCGGAAGTCGAGGAGGAAGAGTCATGAAGGAAAAAGCAAAGGTTTATGTAGGTCTGGTGCATTATCCGATTTACAACCGGAATATGGATGTAGTAGCTACGGCGGTAACCAATTTTGACGTCCATGATTTGGCCAGGACCTGCCGGACCTATGATGTAGCGCGTTATTTTGTCATTCATCCTCACGAGAGCCAAGCTCGCCTTGTACAAGACATTATTGGCTATTGGCGGGATGGTTACGGCAGTGAATACAACCCGGACCGCAAGGAAGCCTTTCAAGTTCTAGAGCTGGCTGCTTCGATTGAAGAGGCGTGCAAGCGCATTGAGGAAGCCGAAGGACAGCGGCCGTTGATTGTTACTACCGACGCGCGGGTATATCCCAACAGCATTTCCTATCGAACGATGCGCAGCAAGCTTCAGCAGGAGGCGCAACCATGGCTGATTTTATTTGGTACCGGCTGGGGTATTGAGGCGGAAACGATGAGCCGTTTTGACGCAATCTTAGAGCCAATTTACGGGCCAGGCGAATACAATCATCTGCCGGTGCGTTCGGCGGTGGCTATCATTTTGGACCGCTTGCTGGGCGAAGCTTGGTATGAAGCTGAAAGTGCGCGTGAGGATTAATTTTTTTCTTGAGTTAACTCGGGGAAGATGATATAATTTTAATGTTTATAAGGCGGTCCTCTATACCTAAAGCAGGATACGAACGTCTTAATGAAGGAGGAAAACCCATGAATCTCATTGAAGCTTTGGAAAAAGAACAACTCCGTACCGACATCCCTGATTTTAAACCAGGCGACACTGTCCGTGCCCACGTAAAAGTTGTCGAGGGTACTCGTGAACGTGTCCAGGTTTTTGAAGGCGTTGTCATTCATCGTAAAGGTACTGGCGTGCGTGAGACTTTCACCGTTCGCCGCATTTCCTACAATGTAGGTGTGGAACGTACTTTCCCGGTGCATTCGCCCCGTTTGGAGCGGATCGAAGTAGTGCGCCGCGGTATTGTCCGTCGCGCCAAACTGTACTACCTGCGCAATCTGCGCGGTAAAGCAGCGCGTATCAGAGAAAGACGCTAAGCGACGAAAAGGGGACTGGCAGCAGTCCCCTTTTTTCATCGTAAATATTAACTAGGTATACGGTCAGAGGCTTCGAATGGGGGTTTGTGGAAAATGAGCCAAAGCAAACTAGGACAAGAAATCAAAGACTGGGTTGTATCAATCGCTATTGCGTTGATACTTGCTTTTTTTATTCGTTATTTTATCGTTGAACTGTATTTAGTCGAAGGACCGTCTATGCGTCCTACGTTGATTAATAGCGAACGCCTGGTGGTCAATAAATTCATTTATCGTTTTCAACAACCCGCCAAAGGCGAGGTTATTGTTTTCCGTTATCCGCGGGACCCCAGTCGTGATTTCATCAAGCGCGTTATTGCCGTTGCAGGCGATACGATTGAAATTAAGGATGGCCGGGTGTTTGTCAACGGTCAGTTGCAAAATGAAGAGTACATTTTAGAGAAGACGCGTGGTTCTTATCCTTTGTCTACCGTGCCGGAAGGCCATATCTTTGTGATGGGCGACAACCGGAACAATTCGGAGGACAGCCGTTTCCGCGATGTAGGCTTTGTTTCCTTGGATATGGTAAAAGGCAAGGCGATTATGGTGTTTTGGCCTTTGGATCAGTTGAAACAACTGCCTTAAGAGCGTTAAAAACGCGGAGGATTTCATGAAACAAAGACATATTCATTGGTTCCCGGGGCATATGGCCAAGGCGCACAGGGTCATCCGAGAGCAGTTGAAACTAGTGGACGTAGTGGTAGAATTGCTGGACGCCCGTATTCCAAGAGGCAGCGCTAATCCGTTGCTGACGGAATGGACTGTAGGGAAACAACGCCTTATCGTTTTGAACAAGGCGGACTTGGCGGACCCGGCGTTAACGGAAGAGTGGCTGCGGTATTTCAAGACGCAAGGATTTACGGCGATTGCCTTGGATTCTTCCGGCAAGAAGAATATTAAGCCCTTTATCCATCGCATTGAAGAGGCTGGCGCAGCCAAAGTGCAAAAGCTGGCGGCTAAAGGCATACGGAACCATCCGGTGCGGGCGATGATTTTGGGAGTGCCCAACGTAGGGAAATCTTCCTTGATTAATCGTCTTTTGGGAGTAGCTACCGTTCGGACCGGGGACAAAGCGGGTGTTACCCGAGGACAGCAATGGCTGAAAATCGGAAAGTCCGTGGAACTCTTGGATATGCCTGGAGTGCTGTGGCCGCGTATGGATGATCAGGATATTGCTATCTTGCTGGCTTTGACCGGAGCTTTGAACGACGATGTCTATGATATGGAACTGGTAATCGATCATTTCCTGGGTTGGATGCGGGAGCATCAGCCGCAGTTTCTGGCGGAACGTTATAAACTAGAATTGCCTTTACCTCCCGACACCGAAGAACTTCTGCGTCAAATTGCTGTGCGGCGGGGCTGTCTGCGAGCCGGCGGCGTAGTGGATTTGGAAAAAACGAGGCGCATTGTTTTGGGCGAACTGCGGGATGGTAAGCTAGGCAGATTGACCCTGGAGTATCCGCCTTTACAAGAGCAGCCAACGGAATTACCAGCAGAATAATAGGAGAAAAACCGCTTTTGCGGTTTTTCTTTTTTTTCTTAGGTCTAGGCAAAAAGGAATTACCCGAAGAAAATAGAAATGATACATAAAACAGCGCGAAGGCGGCGCGGCAGGAAGGAATGGCAGATGACGCAGAAAAAAACGATTACGGAAATTCGCGAATTGTTGCAGGCGGAGGAAATTAATGCGCAGTTATTTGCAGAACTGCAAGCCGATCCTCGTAAAGGCGTCCAGCAGCTTTTAACCGCGCGGGAGCGTCGTATGCAACGTCAGCAGGAAGAACAAGACAGGCTTTATGAAATGGGCCGTTACGAGCGCCTTTGGCGTCAAAAAGGCATAGAGCGTATCTGCGGTGTTGATGAAGCAGGCCGGGGACCGCTAGCTGGCCCGGTGGCGGTTGCTGCTGTTATTTTGCCTTCAGACTGCTTAATAATAGGCATTAATGATTCCAAAAAGCTGTCCCCTTTGCAGCGGGACAGGCTGTATGAGGAAGTCCAGCGACAGGCTCTGGCAATTTCGCTGGTATGGGTGGAACCGGAGGAAATTGATCAGTATAATATTTATCAGGCTACGGTACGGGGGATGGAACGGGCGGTGCGCCAGTTGCAGCCGGCGCCGCAGGCGATCCTGGCTGATGCGGTGGACTTAAAGCGTTTAGACATTCCTTGTCAGGCGCTGATTCATGGGGACGCCTTGAGCGCTTCCATCGCAGCGGCTTCTATTGTGGCTAAAGTGGAGCGAGATCGGCTGATGGCGAAACTGGATGAACAATATCCGGGATATTCATTGAGGGAACACAAGGGATACGGTACGGCGGAGCATATGGCGGCGCTGCAAAAATTGGGGCCATCGCCGATTCACCGGAAAACCTTTGAGCCCATTCGATCGATGCTGGCGGGGAGGGATGCGCGATGAACGGCAAGAAAGGCGAAGACGATCTAAAAAAAGAGGAGATCCAACGGCGTCAAGCTATTGCCATGAGCTATGAAGCCGGCGTTACGACGGCGCCGAAAGTGGTTGCTAAAGGAGCCGGCTATTTGGCCGAGCAAATTTTGGATACAGCCCGCCGTCATGGCGTGCCGGTTTATCAGAACAAAACACTTACGGCGATGCTGATGGCAGTGCATTTAGACCGGGAAATTCCTGCGGAACTATATCAGGCTGTGGCTGAAGTATTAGCCTACGTTTACCGCGTAGACCAGCGCCTTGGCCGGCGGAGGGCGTGAGATGGCCCGGCATCTGGCCTTTGGTTTATCCGGCGAAGAATGTGCGGCTGACTGGCTGGCCAAGGAAGGCTATGTTATTTTA
>NZ_JAQUZF010000106.1:0-9287 GCF_028691475.1 Anaeromusa sp. | reverse complement strand
ATTTCACAACATGGTTTTGCAGACCAATGGCCAACCGTTTGTCGTGACATTGTGATGAAATAAAGAGCTATGCTACAGTATGGCTTGAAATAGAGACTATACTCCAAAATTATGGGGTTGAACCGCTATCAAAGTTTGCTGGGAACGCTGGAGGGGGTCTTTCAGCAGCTGCGCTATGGCGGCGTAGTCGAAAAAGAACAGCTGAACGTGTTGGCGGAAGAGACAATGGTTGTGTTGCACCAACCCGATATTTTTTCGCTTTTAAGCATGTCTGGTCAGGGGCGGGAGTCGTTCTTGCATCATAGTTTGAATGTAGGTCTTTTGTGCGGCTTGCTGGCGTTGTGGCAAAATTATGATGAAACTATGGTGCGGGATGCTGTAACGGCGGGGCTGCTCCATGATATGGGAAAAAGTCGGGTGCCGGAATATATCCTGGAGAAAGAAGATGTGCTTTTGGCGCATGAACAGCATGTGATGCATTGCCATCCGTTTCATAGTTATCAGCTGTTATTGGGAGTGAGCGTGCCGGATCGGGTCTGCCGGGCGGCGCTACACCATCATGAGCGTTTGGATGGCAGTGGCTACCCGGAAGGCTTGAAAGGCGATGAAATTTCACCCTTGGCGCAGTTGGTAGCTATTGCTGATGTGTATGATGCCATGGTTTCGCCGCGGCCATATCGTGAGGCGCATTCGCCGCTGGAAGCGTTGGAAGAATTGCTGCAGGGCATGTTTGAACGTTTTAATCCAGCTATTTGCATGAAATTGGCGGATCGTCTTAAAGATTTGCTTTTAGGGGCGACCATTGTGCTGGATGACGGTAGGGAAGGCGTGATTCGCCAATTTCCACATTCGTTGAGCCCGCGTCCGTTGCTTGAATTGCCAGAAGGGGTATATCTGGATCTGGATCGGGAGCCGGAATTAGGGGTGGCGGCTATTCGCGGTTTGCAAGGAACCTGGGGCAGCCGGGATAGAGTGGAAAGCTGAGAGTGTTAAGAAGTGGTTTTCACTTTGTCTTGACAACGCGGTGAGACTGTGATATTTTGTAATCAATGTTTAAGTTGACTGATCAGAAATACTGAAGGTCAGAAAAGCGCTGCTTTTCTGACCTTTTTTGCACGGAGGATGCTATGCCGATTAAAATACCCAATCGCCTGCCGGCGCGTAGCGTGCTGGAAAGCGAAAATATTTTCATCATGGATGAGGACCGGGCGTACTCGCAGGATATTCGTCCCTTGAAGCTGCTGCTGCTCAATTTGATGCCGACAAAAATCGTTACGGAAACGCAGTTGCTGCGCCTGTTAGGGAATACGCCGCTGCAGGTGGAAATTGACTTGCTGTACACGGCATCCTATGAGCCGAGTAATACGTCGCAAGAGCATTTGGTGAAATTCTACGAGACCTTCCAGGATGTGAAGAATCGTAAATATGACGGCATGATTATTACCGGCGCCCCGGTGGAACAGATGCCTTTTGAGGAAGTGGCATATTGGCCGGAGTTATGCGAGATCATGGAATGGTCAAAGACTCATGTATATTCGACCATGCATATTTGTTGGGGAGCCCAGGCGGGGCTGTACTATCACTATGGCGTGCCGAAGGTGGATTTGCCGGCGAAGATGTTCGGCGTCTTTCCGCATCGCTGCGTGGCTACCGAGAGAGAACCGTTGTTGCGCGGTTTAGACGATATTTTTTATGTGCCCCATTCGCGGCATACCGATATTTGTAGGCAATCGCTGGAACAGGTGCGAGAGCTCCGCATTCTGGCGGAATCGACGGAGTCTGGCGTCTATCTCGTGGCAGATGCCACGGGCCGGCAGATTTTTTTGACGGGCCATGTGGAATACGACGCGCTGACCCTGCATAAGGAGTATGAGCGCGATATTGCCAAAGGACTGGATATTGCAGTGCCCCGCAATTATTATCCCCAGGACGATCCGGCGCAAAAGCCGCTGGTTACCTGGCGCAGCGCGGCGCATTTGCTTTTCGCCAACTGGCTTAACTACTATATGTACCAAGATACGCCGTATGATTTAGAAACATTGTAGTGAGATTAGTAATGCAAAGGAGTGTTGTTGAATGAGTTTGCCAACAGATTTACGGCCAGATACGTTGATGGTTCATGGAGGACAGGAGCCGGATCCAGCCACCGGTTCGCGGGCGGTGCCGATTTATCAGACGACAGCCTATGCATTCCGTGATAGTGAGCATGCAGCTAATTTGTTCGGCTTGAAGGAGTCCGGCAATATTTATACGCGCATTATGAATCCGACAACCGATGTTTTTGAAAAACGGGTGGCGATTCTGGAAGGAGGCGCGGCGGCTGTTGCGTTTGCTTCCGGCCATGCGGCTATTAGCAGCGCCATCTTTAACATTGTCCAAGCAGGAGACGACATTGTCAGTTCGGCTAGCTTGTATGGCGGCACGCACAATATGTTTGCCCATACGCTGCCTAAATTGGGCATAACTGTAAGTTTTGTCGATCCCAGCGATCCGGAAAATTTCCGCAAAGCCATTGGACCTAATACCAAAGCCATCTATGCGGAGACCATCGGCAATCCGCAGATTAACGTTCTGGATATTGAAGCGGTAGCGGCCATTGCCCATGAAAACGGCATTCCGCTGATTGTAGATAATACCTTTGCTCCGTACTTGCTGCAGCCTATCCGCTTTGGCGCGGACATTGTCATTCATTCGGCTACCAAGTTTATCGGCGGGCATGGCACATCCATGGGCGGCATTGTTGTCGACAGCGGTAAATTCAACTGGGATAACGGTAAGTTTCCCAATTTGAGCGAACCCGATCCTAGCTATAACGGACTGAGCTATACCAAAGATCTTGGGGCTTTGGCCTATATCCTGCGTTTGCGCGTGCAGATTCTGCGTGACTTGGGCGCTACGGTCAGCCCGTTCAACAGCTTCTTGTTCCTGCAAGGTCTGGAAACCATCCATCTGCGTTTGCGCCGTCATGCGGACAATGCGCTGCAAGTGGCGCAATACCTGGCCAAACATCCGCAGGTTTCCTGGGTCAATTACCCAGGACTGCCAGGTGACTCACAGCATGAATTGGCGAAAAAATACCTGCCCAAAGGAGCGGGCGCGATCCTGACCTTTGGCATCAAAGGCGGCTTGAAGGAAGGCAAAGCGTTCATTGACTCGCTGCAGCTTTTCTCCTTGCTGGCCAATGTGGGCGACGCCAAATCGTTGGTTATCCATCCGGCCAGCACGACTCATTCGCAGCTAAACGCTGCAGAACGTGCTGCTGCCGGAGCGCCGGATGACATGATTCGCCTTTCTATCGGTATTGAAGACGTAGAAGATCTTTTGACAGATTTGGAACGCGGCTTTGCCGCTGCCCAGCAGTAAACGATAGCGTAACGTGAATTTGTAATACAAGAGAATAAACGGCTGATCCGAAAGCGGAAGGCCGGCAAACAGAGCGCGGAGGCGCCTGTTTGCCGGCCTTTTCTTTATCTTAATTTTCTAGTGCCAAGAAAAAAGGAGGAGATGGTATGTCGGTAATGATTGTAGGCGCTGACCATTTGGGAAATATGCGTAAGAATTTGGAAGACTATGGAATTAAAGAGGTTGAGCATATTTGCGGCCGCAAAACAGCGGACCGCAAGCGTTTTGAGATTTCGCGCGGCACCTCTTTGGTTGTGGTGCTGGTGGATTTTGTTAATCACGGTACAGCCAAACACATTAAAGAACAAGCGAAAAGCCAGGGAATTCGTACCGTTTTCGCGCAGCGATCCTGGTGTTCTCTGCAGCAGCAGCTGGAGCGTATTGGTCTGAATGTGTAATTCCTTTATTTAGCGTGCTTGAAGGGCCTGGCGTAAATCCTGCAGCAAGTCGTCTGGATTTTCTAAGCCTACAGACAGACGAACCAGGGAATCCGCAATGCCTAATTTTTGCCGTTCAACTGCGGGAATGGCAGCATGAGACATGGTGGCCGGATGAGAAAGGATGCTTTCTACACCGCCAAGACTGACAGCAACGGCTGGCAACTTTACTTGGGCTAAGAGGCGTTGCGTTAGCTTGAAGTTTACCAAGTCGAAAGAAAGCACGGCGCCAGGGCCGTCGGCTTGTCCTTCATGAATGCTGCGGCCGGGATGATCGGTTAAACCGGGGTAGTAGACGGCTTTTATTTCCGACCAGCCTTGCAGTTCAGCAGCGATATAAGCGGCCGATTTTTGCGCTGCTTCCAGACGAACTTGCAGCGTGCGCAGGCCGCGCAAGGTCAGCCAACTGTCCTGCGGCCCCAGCACAGCGCCTAGGCCGTTTTGCAAAAGGTAGACATCTTTGGCCAACGCCTTGTCTTTGACAATGACCAGTCCGGCGATGACATCACTGTGTCCAGCGATAAACTTGGTGGCCGAGTGCACAACAATATCGGCGCCTAACTCTAATGGTCGCTGCAGGAAAGGGGTCATAAAGGTGTTGTCGACAATGACCAGCAGCTCATGCTTTTTCGCCCAGGCGCAAGCCGCTTTTAGGTCGGTAACTGCCAGCAGCGGATTGGACGGGGTTTCTAAATAAAGAGCTTTGGTAGTGGGGCGCAAAGACGCTTCCAACTGCGCTTGGTCATTAGGGTCAATGAAGGAATGCTCAATGCCCCAGCGTGGGCAGAGACGGGTCAACACGCGATGCGTGCCGCCGTAGATATCTCTGGCGGCCAAGATGTGATCGCCTTGAGAAAAGAGCAGCAGAGAGGCGCTAACGGCGGCGATGCCGGAGGCGAAAGCAAAAGCTTGGCTGCCTCCTTCTAGGTCTGCGGCTACCGTTTCCAGCGCCTGCCTTGTAGGATTGCCGCTGCGGGAGTATTCAAAGGGCGCATTTTCTTCATAACGTTGGTCAAAGGTGGAAGTTTGAAATACAGGGACGCTGCTGGCCCCTAGGCGTTCGTTAGCCGGCAGGCCGGGAGCCAGCAGGCGGGTAGCAAAATCATGCATATATAAGTCCTCCTTGAAGGCGACGTTGCTTTACTCGCATCTCACGCTAAACGGGTTCTTTTTCCGCCGGACATCGTCAGAAAGCCTCGGTATAGCGCCGCTATGCCTGTGCTTTCTTTCTCGTCTGGCGAAAAAACTCCTTAGTTTAGCGGAGTGCTCATGAAAGCAGCGGCTCCTTTGTTTTATTTTATAGTGTTTTCGTAACCCTCTATCGTACCCTCAGTTACTTTGATTCTCTTTTTCGTTCTCTGTATTCTTCAGCCTAAAGCCTGATCCAGGTCTGCGATGAGGTCGTCGGCGTCTTCAATGCCGACGGATAGACGCAGCAGGCAGTCAGAGATGCCAAGGCGTTCACGGTCGGCGGCGGGAATGTCCGCGTGGGTTTGCACGGCGGGGAAAGTAATCAGCGTTTCAACGCCTCCCAAGCTTTCGGCAAATTGGATGAGCTGGACTTTAGCCAATACCTGGGGTACCAAAGCCGGGTCATTTACTTCAAAAGACACCATGCCGCCGTAGCCGCTGGCTTGGCTTTCATGAATCGTATGGCCGTTGTGCAGCGGCAGTCCGGGATAGAATACGCGGCTGACTTTTGGGTGTTCTAGCAGCCACCGAGAAATAGACAGCGCATTAGCGTTGTGCTTTTCCATGCGCAGCGCCAGAGTTTTCAAGCTGCGGATGAGCAGCCAACTGTCGCTGGGGCTGAGAATAGCGCCGGTAGCATTTTGCAGAAACTTTACTTTTTCGGCCAATTCCGGTTCTTTAGCGACGATGACGCCGCAAAGCAAATCGTTGTGTCCTGCAAGATACTTGGTGCCGCTATGTACGACAAGGTCGGCGCCAAGCTCTAAGGGGCGCTGGAAGTACGGCGTCAAAAACGTATTATCTACAATAAGATGGAGATTATTGCTGCGACAAAACGAAGCCAAGGCCCGCAAATCCACAATGCGCAGGAGGGGGTTTGTGGGGGTTTCAATGAAGACGGCTTTAGTTTCCGGGCGCAAGGCTTGTCCGATGGCATCGAGGGTGGTCGCGTCGACATAGGAAGCAGTCAGGCCAAAGCGCGACAGCACTTGTTCAAAAAGGCGATAAGTGCCGCCGTAACAGTCTTCGACGACAATCAAATGGTCGCCTTGCTGATACAGCATTAAAAGTGTAGTGATAGCCGCCAGACCGGAAGAAAACGCACAGGCGCCGGCGCCTCCTTCAAGGCGGGCCAGTCCTTCTTCGAGAGCTTGCCTTGTAGGATTGCCGCTGCGGGTGTAATCATAGCCGGTGCTTTCTCCCAAAGCAGGGTGGCGGAAGGATGCGGTTTGGTAAATCGGGGTGCTCAACGAGCCGGTGCGAGGATCGGCTTTGCAGCCGATTTGAACAAGCTGTGAAGAAATATGCATGATAGTCACTCCTTGCTATACTATTTTTTTTCTATTACACGTTTCGTAAAGCTGACAATACTGCCGCCGCGGATGACAATAACAATTTCTTCTTCCTGCGAGGTCGGCTCACAGGGAGGCTTTGGCGTGCTTGGATTCATGAAGGTCACCTCCGGAAAATAAAAAAACAGGCCCCAAGACGAACGGGCCTGCCGTACGTCTCTCATCTTTCAGGCGCATTGCCTGCTGGAATTGGCACCACTGCAGTTTCCTGCCGGTTGCCGGGCGTCATTGGGCCAGTCCCTCAGCCTCTCTTGATAAGAGAACTTACATATGAAGTTAAAAAGTATGGCTTTTATTAGGTTAGGCTTGTTGGAAGAAACGAGCTGTCGCCGCTGCGGCTAGTGCAGGTAACAACCGAACCGTCACTTAAAAACACCAACACCTGCTCTTCCTGACCATGGGCTTGTTCGGGTGAAAAAATAAATTCCTTTTGTTCCATGACGGCACCTCCTGTCAACTTCCGCAAAATAAAAAATCCTCTTCTCTAGAGAGAAAAGGGGTGCAAACAAATGCCCTCCTCTTATCTCCCAGGCGGCTAGCCTGCTGGAATTGGCACCACTGCAGTTTCCTGCCGGTTGCCGGGCGTCATCGGGCCAGTCCCTCAGCCTCTCTTGATAAGCGGTAAAACAACTATTTAATTTATAAAGAGAATACCATGGGTTTATGCAGGAGTCAAGAGTGAAAAAGTTATTTTGAAACAAAAATGTATAATTCAAAGGACGAAATACCGACAAATGTCCGAAAACCGACATTGAGTTCTTGGCGTGTTCACCTTAAAATAAAAGATGTGTTTTTGAGAGCGACTAAAATGCGTCAAAGTAATAAAAAAGGAGCAAAGAATATGAGGAAGTTGCTGAACCGGCTGCGGTTTCGCAGCAAGTTTACTCTGCTGATGGTTTTAGTATTGCTGCCTGTGGCAATGCTGGCTTATTTTCTAGTGCAGGAAATTGATAAAAATCTTGATTTTTCCGCGCAGGAACAAGGCGGGGCGGAATATTGCCAGACGGCGGTACAATTATTGGTGGAACTGGAAGGGGCCAATGATGCTTCTAAAGTACAGTCTTTGTTTGGAAAAATGCTGGTCGTGGATGGCCGTTTAGGTAAAGACTTTAAGACTGAGCTGCCTTTGCAGGAATTGAAAAACGCATTAGACTTAAAGCGCGGCCATGAATCAGGACGCGCCATGGTTAAACTAATCGCTCAAGTGGGGGATGGGTCTAACTTGATTTTGGATCCGGACCTGGACAGTTATTATACGATGGATACGGTTATTACGAAGCTGCCAACCTTACTTGTACGTAAAACCGATCTATTGTTGCAACTGCAAAAATTAGAGCAAACGCGGCAAATTACAGTGGAAGAACGTATTGAACTCGCTATGACGTTAGGAAATATCCAAAATCTTTCTGAGACTATGCGAGGCGGCTTGCAAGTGGCGTTTCGGGAAAATGCGCTGACACGTCAAACTCTGGAAGAGAAGCTTTTGGTGCAGCAGCAAAAGGAGAAACAGCTTTTAGACCGGTTGAATGCCCTCTTGGCTAAAGGAGAACTGCAAAACGTTCCTGAGGGGGATTTTGCGGCGCTGCGTCAGGCGGCGACGGCGGCCAAGGCGGCGGACGCAGCCTTGTTGCTCCAAGCCAACAGCGAATTGCTGCGGTTGCTGGACGTACGCATGGACACCATGAGCAGTCATAAGTATAGCGTGCTTTTGTCAGCACTCATCTTATTGGTACTGGCAGCGCTGATGATTGGACTGGTCTATCGTTCATTAGCCTTCGGTTTGGAACGGCTGGCGACGGCTTCTGACGAATTGCAGTCAGGAAATTTGACAGCCCGAGCCGGCATGGAGGGCCAGGACGAACTGGCCAAAGTTGGCATGGCGTTTGACGAGATGGTAATGTCACTGCAGGAAATGGTGGTTCGTACGCAGTCTGCAGGAGAACGGCTAAATCGGGCGGCGGTAACGGTACGGTGTATTGCAGAGGGAAATCAGGAAACGTCTCAGGATATTGAACTATTTTCGTCTCGCTTGGCGGCGGTGACTAAGGAAGAAGGGCGCTCCATCCAGCAAATTGGCGGCAGTCTCCAGGAAATCAGCGCCGAAGTGCAGCAGATCGACGCTATGTCTGTGGAAACAGGGGAAGCTACGCAGCATGTGAGGGAACGGGCGCATACGGGTCAGTCTATTCTTAAGCAGGTTGTAGAAAATATTGACTTGGTTCAGGAAAAAGCCGGGCAGACAGAGCGTTCTACAGGGGAGCTGGTGCAGACGCTGCAGATGATCAACCAAGCGGTGCAGACCATCAGCTCCATTGCCAATCAGACCAATTTGTTGGCCCTCAATGCTTCCATCGAATCAGCTCGGGCTGGCGAGGCCGGGCGGGGCTTTGCCGTGGTAGCGGAAGAAGTGCGGAAATTGGCGGAACAGACAAAAGGTTTTTCTGAGTCCATTATTCGCCAGCTGGCGGAAGCGGCGGAACATGCGCAACAGATGCAAGCTGCAGTGCATGGTGTGAACGCTGATATTTATCAAGGGGTTGATTTGTCCAAAGAAGCGCAAAGTGAGTTTGCTCGTATTGTAGAAAGGCTGGATCGAGTATCTGGCGCGGTACAGCAAATGGCTTCTTCTGTAGGGACGGTCAACCGGTCAGTGCAACAGATTTCCTTGGCGGCGGAAGAATTATCCGCTTCGTCAGAAGGTACAGAGGAGGATGTGGTACGTGTAGCGGGACAAGTGCAACAGCAAGTTGCAACTGCTAACGAATTAGTGACAGAAGCCGACGAAATGGCTCGTCTTTCTGAGCGGCTCACAAGTCGCCTGGCGACCTTCCAGACATCTTGAGACGTAAGTTGAAAAACCGGAGCAGCGCAATTGGTTTGCGTTGCTCCGGTTTTTCTTGCTATA
>NZ_JAQUZF010000010.1:4000-43533 GCF_028691475.1 Anaeromusa sp. | reverse complement strand
TATTGCCTTCATGCAGTACCATGCCGCCCATCAGCTGCACGTCAAAATGGCGCATGCCCAGCACGCGCCGCGAAGCTTCCCTAGCTACAGCGAACGCTTCCGGCAATAAGTCGTCCAGCGTCTCGCCATCTCCTAGGCGTCGCTTGAATTCTTCCGTCTTGGCCGCCAAAGAAGCATCGCTGAAATTCTGCAAATCCTTCTCTAAGGCGTTAATCTGTTCCACCGTCTGCTGCATCCGTTGGATGGTCTTTGCATTCGGATCTCCGAAGAGTTTCTTAATGAAACCGAACAAGCTATATCACTCCTCAAAACATCGCCGCGAAGGCGTTATATTCCATCTATCAATTCTAGCAGAAGGCGCCTGAGAAGTCAAAATGAACACATAGAGCAAAACCCGTAGAACACGATTCACACAGAGTAACTGAGGAACAGAGAAAAGCCAGAGAAGGGCAATGGAAATAATTTCACGGGAGATTGCCGCATCGCTGCGCTCCTCGCAACGACGCGATAAGTTAGCTCCATTCTACCAAAAAAGTCATTGCCGCTATAACTACCTTTTGTCATTGCGAGCGAAGCGACGCAATCTCTTCGTATGTTTTCATATTTTCTCTCTGGTTTTTCCCTCTGTTACTCTGTTCCTCCGTGTGACGTTCTCTCTCCCGTTATGTTTTTTAAATTGAAAACAAGCCCCGGCTTCCGCCGGGGCTTGCCAATTCCTTCTCTGGAATCCTCTGTTACTCAGTTACTCTGTGTTCGTTCTCCAACTTAATAGTTGGGCTCAATCAGGCCGTAAGCGCCGTCTTTACGACGATACACTACGTTCACGTCTTCCGAGTCCGAATTGATGAACACATAGAAGTCATGATGCACCAGGTTCATTTGCATGATGGCTTCCTGCACATCCATCGGCTTCACCGCAAAACGCTTGGTTTTCACTAGCGGGAACTCGTCCTCATCAACAGATGCGGGCGCCGCCACCGGCGTTACCAGTTCCGCTTTGAAGCCCTTGCCGCGCAGACGGCGCTCCAATTTGGTTTTATACTTTTCAATCTGTTTTTCCAGCTTTTCAATAACCAAATCGATAGAGGTGTACATATCGCTGGTAGCTTCCTCGCCCCGCAAAATAATGCCGTTGGCAGGAACCGTAACCTCCACGATATGGCGCCCTTTCTCCACCGTCAGCACCACGGAGATTTCACCAAGCATTTCAAAGTACTTAGTGATTTTGCCAATGCGCTTCTCCACATAATCGCGCAGTGCAGGAGTAACATCAATGTTTTTTCCACGAATCGCTATTGCCATAATAACCACAACTCCTTTCCGGGTTCTTGTTATAATGTATTCGCCTTTTTTCCGCAAAATCCTTTTTATCGTTTTCGGAATTTTCTTGATGAGCTGATGATTTATGACCGGCTCACGCAAAAGTGGACCTTTTTCCGCCATACGTCGTCAGAAAGCCTCGGCATAGCCCCGCTATTCCTGCGTTTTCTTCCTCGCCTGCCGAAAGAATCTCTCACTTTGCCGCAGAGCGTTCATTAAACCATCGGCTCATAATTTTCTCGTAGCCCTCACTCTACTCACTCTACTCCTGTTAAAAATCGTTCTCCCACAAAACAAAAGGCAAGCCTTTCGGCCTGCCTTTGTTTTACACGCGTATCTTATTGACGGAAAACATTCGATGCCTGCGGTCCGCGAGCACCCTCTACAACGTCAAACGAAACTTCTTCGCCCTCAGTCAGAGATTTGAAACCGTCTCCTTGGATTGCGGAAAAATGCACGAATACATCGCCGCCATCTTCTTTTTCAATAAATCCATAACCTTTTTCTGCGCTAAACCATTTTACTTTACCTGTCATGCCTGTAGCCTCCTAACATATATCCACTGGAGTGGGTCAATCTTGTAAAAGTATACCATCCCATTACAGGCATTGTCAAATTGCTAGGCCAAAAGTCACGAAATTGTTACGCTTTGCGTATCAGAAAAATTCCTACAAGATTTTCGAGAGGAACATTTTAGTCCTTTCTTCCTGGGCGTCCAAGAAAATGGCCTCTGGCGAACCTTCTTCCACAATCTTCCCTTCATCCATAAAGAGTACTCGATTGCCTACTTCTCGAGCAAAACCCATCTCGTGAGTAACCACGACCATGGTCATGCCTTCCCGCGCCAAGGTCTTCATAACTTCCAGCACTTCCTTGACCATTTCCGGATCCAGCGCCGAAGTCGGCTCGTCAAAAAGCATTACCTTCGGCCGCATAGCCAAAGCCCTCGCAATAGCCACCCGCTGCTGCTGTCCGCCGGACAATTGCTCCGGATAGACCTCCGCCTTCTCCTGCAAGCCAACCTTGTCCAAAAGCGCGCGAGCCATAGTCTCCGCTTCTCCCTTGGGCAGCTTGCGCACTTGCATAGGGCCCAGCATGACATTCTCCAGCACATTCATGTTGGGAAAGAGGTTAAAGCGCTGAAACACCATGCCCACTTCCGCTCGGACTGCATTAATATTCGATTTCTTAGACAGCGTCATGCCGTCTACAATCACTTCGCCCTCTGTCGGCTCTTCCAGATAGTTGATGCAGCGCAGCATCGTACTCTTGCCGCAGCCGGACGGTCCAATAACGACCACCACTTCGCCTTCGGCTACTTCTACGTCAATTCCTTTCAAGACATGCAGCTTGCCAAAATATTTGTGGAGCCCCTTAATGCTTATCATCGATCTTGTACCTCCGCTCCAAATAGGCCACTAAACGGGAAATGCTCAAAGTCATCACCAAATAAATAAAGGCTACCGTCAGCCAAATCTCAAAGGAACCATAGGTTCTGGCAATAATCAACTGCCCCCGGCGTGTCAGCTCTTCAAAGCCGATCACTGAAACCAAGGACGAATCCTTCAGCATCGCGATAAACTCATTACCCAACGGGGGAATAACCCTCTTGAACGCCTGCGGCAAAACAATGAAGCGCATGGTTTGCCACCAGGTCATTCCCAACGAACGCCCTGCTTCCATCTGCCCTTTATCAATGGACTGAATACCGCCCCGAAAGATCTCCGCCACATAGGCTCCGCTATTGACGCTGCACGCGGTAATCGCCGCCACAAATGGATCAATCCGCTGTCCGATAATAATGGGCAAGGCAAAATAAATCAAAAAGATTTGCACTAACAGCGGCGTGCCACGGATAAAATCTACATACACCGCCGCAAAAGAACGGATCACCCACATTTTAGACAGCCGCGCCATGCCCATAAAAACGCCGATGACCAGGCCAAAACCCACGCTCAACGCCGTAATCTGGATGGTAACCCCCGCGCCCAGCAGCAACAACGGAAAGGAACGCGTCACCAAGTCAAAATCAAAATTCATACTATCCTTCCTTTTTTCCCATCAGGCTGCAACCGCAAAAACGCAAAGACCTCTTCATTCCGAGCGCCAACAGACGTCGCCGCGCTCCTTTGAGTCTTTGCGTTCCCCTTTTGGGGCCAGCCCTACGTATAAAATTGATAGAATAATTATAAATGCATATGCATAACAGTGTCAAGGAAGCTGGGGGAGACGTTTTACACAGAGTTCCGGTCCTTCCCGTATTCCATTCTCTTCCTTATATCTTCACCATTTTATTCTTAATGGCATACAACACCGCTTGCGTCCGGTCCGAGACATGGAGCTTGCGGAAAATATTCGTCAAATGATTTTTTACCGTTTTCTCACTTAGAAACAGCTTCTGCGCCACTTCCTGGTTGCTCATGCCCTGACAAATGAGCTCCAGCACATCCAATTCCCGGTACGTCAGACGCTCTTCCTTGCGGCGCTCATAAATACGCGTCGTCTCCAAAAGGCGCTCTTCCTGGCGATTGATTTCGCCCAGCAGTTTGCCCGCAAGAGTCGGGTAAATAAAAGTTTCCCCTGCAGCAACTACCTTCAGAGCCTGAATCAACATGGAAGGTTCCACATCTTTTAAAAGATAACCCGCTGCGCCTGCCTTTACCAATTCCACCACATAGTTTTGATCATCATGAATTGTCAAAACTACAATTTTCACAGGCGAACCGGCCTCTTTTAGACGCCGCGTCACTTCAAGACCGTTCCCTTTGGGCATATTCACATCCAACAGCAGCACATCGGGATTCAGCTCCTCTACCTTGCGAACCGCCTCTTCGCCGTCCGCCGCTTCTCCCAGCACTGTCAGTTCCGGTTCCAGTTCCAGCACATTGCGAATTCCCTGTCGCAACAACGCATGGTCATCCGCAATTACAACTCGAATGGTCATATACTCCTCCACCTTGCTCCCTATCGCTATGTATTCATAACTATGTAAAAGCATGTCATATTTATTATAGTTGATTCGCTTACTTGCTGCATCAAGAATAAAAGAATTCTCCAATAAAAGGTTACAAACAAACTAACGCTCCGTGCTATTAGGCATTTTAACCCAAAACCACCCGGGCTGTCAAAAAGATAACCACTTCCGTATCTTCTTTTTCATGATACTGATTCCGAAACAGCACACCCAACACCGGCAGTTCCGCCAAAAAAGGCAGACGGCTGACGGCTTTCGTTTCTGAACGACCAATCAAGCCTCCAATCACCATCGTTTGCCCGTCATGAAGGCGCACTTGCGTGTCCGCCTCGCGCTTGCTGAAGCGATACGCCGGTGGCGTCAGCTGCGTCTCCAATTGCGGCGTACTCACCTCTGTATGCACGGCTGCCGTAATCTGCCCGTCCACCTGCACCTGAGGGGTATAACGCAAAATAATCCCCACGTCCCGATAATCATATGTTACAGTCGTCCGCCCGTTTTGCTCCGTCGATTCCCGAGGAATCGGCACACTGTCACCGATATTGATATAGGCGGTTTTCCCGTTTAGCGTCGTAATTTTAGGGCAAGCCAAAATTTCCGCCTGCCCTTGGCTGACTAAGGCATTAATCTTCGCCTGATAATAAAATTCATAAGGCGCGCCGCTTGGACTTTTGCCATACCGCACCGTTCCCCATAAAAAATCCCGCTTTTCCGTTGTTTTATCTTGCTGTGTCGTGGTGTTATTTTGCGAAGAATAACTTGTGGTTTCACTTTTTTCCGGATACGTCGGCGTCTTCTGCCATTCCCACTCGATTCCTATATCCCGCAGATTTCTTTTATTGATCGCTACCACCTGCGCTTCCAAGGCCACTTGCTTGCCTGGCGCGTCCAAAAGTGAAACAATCTCTTCCGCTTGCCGCCATTCCGCGGCAGATCCCCGAAAAAACAATGAATTGGTCATATCATCTGCAAAAAAACGTCCTGCCTGTTTTGCTGACGTTTCGCCATCTTCTGGAAGAGCATTTTTAGTTTTTTCTTTCTTGCTATTTTTTACGGCAGCCGCCGCAGAAGGTTCTTTATCTTTACGGACTTCATTCAGCAAAATCGCCACTTCCGAAGCTTTGGCGTACTGCAGCTTGATGCAATAAGCTTGGGCAAAGCCCTGATGAAAGCAAGCCGCCGTACCCACCACCAAAACATTGCCAACCTGCTGATACTCCAAGCCCTGCAAATGAGCGACTACGTCCAGAGCCGTTTTCAGCGGCACCTGTTGCAGCTGCGCGCTAACCCGCCCCTTCACCGCTGGATCGAGTACCAGGTTCAAAGCGCCTAAACGGGCCAGCGTCTGCAAAACAGGTACAACCTCTTCTTCCTCCACTTGCAGGTCTACCAGCGTTTCCATATCAGCCTGCACCGACTGCGGCCAGCCTATAAGCAGACACAACGTCAGCATCGCTCCACCCCAATACGCCCGCCTCAATGTCCCATCGACAGCGAACGCTGCCCCTCCGGCCCTTCCAGCAAAGCGCTGCGCTCATCAATTTGCACAACTCGATACGCTCCTGGCCCTTCGCCCAGACCATAGGCCCGCGTGCGTCCTTCATAACGCACCAAAGCCATCGTTTGCCCGCCCGAGCGAGCGATTCCTGTCAGCATCGGCTGCAGCGATACCTGCGCGGACGCAGGCACCGGTGCAGCCGATGCTGATGCTTTAGCCATGGAAACCGTCTGGGGAACCGCCGCTGCCGTTGGCGTCTTCTTGGCAGCCCCTGCTAGGCTTCGGTATTCCGCTGGCGGCGCAAAGGGATCTCGCGCACTCACCGTCGCCCCGCCCTGGGGCACCGCTTGCTGCAAACCCGACTTTGCTTCCGGCGTCGCAACAGGCGCAGCCGGTTTCATCGCCACCGGCGTTTCCGTCACCACAGCCCCATCCGGCCGGCTTTCCAGCCAATACCCGAATAAGCCAAGCACCGCAATCCCAATCCCTACTACCAGCCGCCTCTGTACCTCCGTCAACTTCTCCCAAAGCTCCCGTACATCCATCTGCAGCCATTCCAAATTAACCACTTCTTTCCTCTGAGAAACCGCTACTTCAGGCGAACACCGTCAGGCTGGCTCTTTTTTCCACATACGGCGTCGAAAAAGCCTTGAAATAGCTGTGCTATTCCTGTGACCTTTTCTTCTTGTCTGCGAAAAAAACATCTCAGTCTGCCAGTATCCTCCTGAAGGCATCGGCTCCTCGTCTAATTTTTAAAATACGTTATCTTTAATTTTCTTTTTCTCTGTTTCCCTCTGTTACTCCGATTTTCGTCTCCTTGTTCAATCCTACTTCGCTTTTAGTTTCTGGAGCTTAGGCCCCAGCAGTCGTTTATAGCCCTCCACGCCCGGCTGGTCGAAAGCATCGACATTCGCCAGTTCGCCCTCGTAGGCTACAGACAGAGCCAATAAGTACAGCAGCTCCCCAATATGGTACGCATTCAGCTCTGGCAGCGAAAAGACCGCGCTAAAACGCCCGTCTGCCGTCAGGGCCTCGGCATTGGCTTGGCGCGCCGCTTCCAGCGCCTGGCCCATCGTCACGCCAGCCATGGCCGCCAGTTTCGGAATCTGCGGGAACACATCCGGAATCACCCGATCCTCCGCCCAATTCCCGACCCGCACGAATTGGAGCACCTTGTCCTTGGGACCGTCTTGATGCTGCTGCGTTTGGGCATGCATATCCGTTGTGCCCACCGCCACAATCGGCGTACGCCCGTAATAGACCGTCTCACCCTCGCGGTTCTGCCGCTTGCCCAGGGACTCCGCCAAAAGCTGCACATACCACTCCGCCACCGATTTCATATCGTCGCTGTACGGCATAAAAACCTCGCTCGTCCGCCCATACTTCTGGGCAGCCAGGTACTTCAATGCCGCATTGAGCATCGCCGGATTGCTCCAGACATCCTCACCCCGGCAGGCTTCATCCATCGCCCTCGCCCCTGCCAAAAAGGCGTCAATATCAAAGCCGCAGCACGCCGCCGTCACCAAGCCCACTTCGGAAAAAATACTGAACCGGCCGCCCACGCCGTCCGGCACGGAGAACCGCTCCCAGCCTTCTGCCGCCGCCAGCTTGCCCAACAACGTCGCCTGCTCTCCTTGAGCCGGATCGGTTACCGCCACAACTTCCAGCTCCACTCCGGCTGCGCCGCGCAGTTCTGCCAACGCCGCCATAAAGCAAGCCATCGTGTCCAACGTCGAGCCGGATTTCGAAATGACCACGAGCATCACTTTGTAAGCTCCGCCGCCATGCACCGCTTTCATCTGCGCGTCATACTCTACCTGCTCCAGCAACGCCCGCGTCCGCCGCGGATCAATATTGTTGCCGCTGAAATATAGCTTCGGCCAGCCGCCGCGGGCTTCCTTGTGCTTCTGGTTCCAAAACTCGCCGCAGGTCAAATCAAAAATCACCTTATTCCCCAAATAAGAACCGCCAATGCCAAAAAAGAGCACTGCGTCAAAATCGGCTTTCACCCGCTGTCCAAACTTCTTTAATTGCTGCAGAGACGAAGGCGAATTCAAATGCCCCTCTTCTACAAAGGGCAGCTGCGAAAACAAGACCTTCTCCGGCGTGCCTTCCTTCGACAAATGCCCCCGCACCACGCCGCTTTGCCGCATCTCTCCCATAGCTTCATGCGCTGCCTGCAAGCGTTCCTGCAGCGCCTCTAGGGCTTCACTCTCCACCCGTCCCTCGCCATACAAAAGCGTATAATCAAAAGAAAAACCCGATGCCAATGTCAGTACTGCTGCCAAAAGCCTCACCCTTTCTTTATTTCTTATGTTATGTATTCGGAATTTTGGTAGAACTTTCCTGCCCAAAACAAAAAAAAAACTGCAAATACAGCCTTTAGACCTCTTGTTAGCCCCTCATATAACTTAGAAAGATTACCGCGTTAACGCTTGCAATGACCCAAAAGCGCCCCTAGTACTGTCATTGCGAGGAGCACAGCGACGCGGCAATCTCCTCAAAATCCGAACCCCGTGCCACTCCTTCGTGCCCTCCCGTGACTCCGGTTCTCCTGTTCAAATTCTCGTTCTTCCCTCAAGTTCTCTGGTTCAATCCTCGTATCCCTGTGGATGCGCTTTGTGCCACCGCCACGCATCACCAACAATCGTCTCCAGCTCGCTGCGCTGCGGCTGCCAACCCAATTCCTTGCGAATTCTGGCCGACGAAGCCACCAGCACCGCCGGATCCCCCTTACGGCGCGGCGCTTCTTCTACAGCAAAGTCTAATTGCGTCACCTGTCGCGCCGTCTCAATCACCTGACGCACAGAAAAGCCTTGCTCCGAGCCTAAGTTATAGATACGGCTTTCCCCGCCGCGCCCCAGGTGCTCTAAGGCCAATACATGAGCCTGCGCCAAATCACAGACATGAATGTAGTCGCGAATGCAGGTTCCATCAGCCGTAGCATAATCGGTTCCGTAAATAGAAATGGCTTTGCGCTGCCCCAACGCCGTCTTTAAAATAAGGGGTACTAGATGCGTTTCTGTGCCGTGGTCTTCGCCAATGATTCCTTCCGGCCACGCGCCGGCGGCATTAAAATAGCGCAGCGACACGTACCGCAACTCGTAAGCAGCGGCAAAATCCGCCAGCATACCCTCAATCACCAGCTTCGTCCGCCCATATACATTTGTCGGGCAAGTTGGCGCCGTTTCCAAAATCGGCCACTTCTCCGGCTCGCCATAGACGGCAGCCGTCGAGGAAAACACCAGATTATCTACATGTGCCTGACGCATAGCCGTCACTAAAGAGAGCGTCCCGCCTACATTGTTATCATAGTATTTCTGCGGCTCCTGCATGGACGCTCCTACTAGGCTCAGCGCGGCAAAATGCAGCACCGCCTCAATGCGTTCCGCCAACAAAACTTCCGTCAACCTCTCTGTAGCACGAATATCTTCTTCATAAAAAGGAACGTCCCCCGGGATCGCTTGGCGATGCCCGGTGGACAAATTGTCATATACAACCACTTCGTGTCCGGCCTGCAATAGCGCCCGTACCGTATGGGACCCAATATACCCAGCGCCGCCTGTTACTAAAACCTTCATCGCTAATTTCCCGCCTTTTTTTCTTCCTCTTCCTCGCCGTTCAAAACCGGCCCTAAAGTATGAAGCAAGTATTTTAAAAAGCCTTCCCGCAAATCCGGTCGTTTCAGAGCAAACTCCACCGTCGCCTCTAAAAATCCCTGTTTATCGCCAATATCATAGCGACGTCCTTCAAACTGGTAAGCGTAAATTGACTTCGACTTACTCAGCGTCCGCAGTGCATCGGTCAGTTGAATCTCACCGCCCGCTCCCGGCGGTGTTGCCGCCAGAATCTCAAAAATCTCCGGCTCGATTACATACCGTCCTAAAACAGCCAAGCGAGAAGGCGCTTCTTCCAATTTTGGCTTCTCGACCAAATCTAAGGCTTTCCAAAGGCGCTCCTTGATTGGTTGGGGTTTGACTATGCCATAACGGCACACTTGACGCCGCGGCACCTCCTGCACGCCCAGCACCGAGCCGCCGCAATCCTCATAGACTTCTATCAGTTGCTTTAAACTGGGAACCGTCGCGTCTACAATATCATCGCCCAACATGACCGCAAAAGGTTCATCCCCTACAAACTGCTTAGCGCACAATACCGCGTGTCCCAGACCGCGCGCTTCTTTTTGGCGGATATAATGAATATCCACCTCCGCAATTTCCTGAACCAAGCTCAGCAAATCATACTTACCGCTACTTTTTAAAGAATACTCCAATTCCAGATTTCTGTCAAAATGATCCTCGATAGACCGCTTATTTCGTCCCGTAATAATCAGAATCTCTTCAATCCCCGAAGCAACAGCTTCTTCCACAATAAACTGAATCGCTGGCTTATCCACAATCGGCAGCATTTCCTTCGGTTGCGCTTTCGTCGCTGGTAAAAATCGCGTACCCAAACCTGCCGCCGGAATAATTGCCTTTCGAATTCTTTTCATAAATTTAAAAGTCGACTCCTTACATCTATATAGTCATTCAGCTGCTAAATTGCCTACAGCATCGTCAATCGAGCGTCCTCCTTGCACTGGCCGCTTAAAAAAAGCTCTGGTAGCAGTAGAAACATCCCAACCGTCCTCTTTTTCCTGTATTTGGACCAACTCCCAGCCAAAGCCGCCTAAGCGGCCCATTCCCTCAGCAAATAACTGTGTCTCCTGCATAGCCTGCGGCGTTGTAATAGTTCCCAGAACATGCTGCCGCACAGCTCCGTTCTCACAAAATCGAACGCCGCAAAGAGCCAAAACATTTTCTTTTTTACCTGCTTCATCTACTCGCTGGGCCACTTCCGGATTAAAGCGCATCCACTCCAAAATACAATACTCCCACTGCATGTTTATCCCTCCCGGCTCTTTTTCACTGCTGGCATCCGCCGTTTCAATACAAACAACATTTTATTCGTATCTCCGCTGCCATGACCAAACATGGGACTGGAAATCGGACTGCAGCTAATCATCTCCCAGCCATCCTCTCCCATTTTCGCAAACATCTCCCACATTTGTCCCCATGAAAGCTTAGCATCAGTCAATTCAAGAAAATTATGACGCCAGTCAAACAAAAAGCGGGAATATTCCCAGCGTTCTTGCGGTATTTTATCACTTTCTTCTCCTTTTGACCACAAGCCCATATAATCACACGCCTTTCCAGCAATATCAAAATACATTCTTATATTGAAGTAAATTAGACATAAGCAACTCTTTTCCTGCCTTTTGCCGGTTTTCATTTTAACTCACAATGTAACTAATTGCATTATAAATTAACAATTGGTATTTTATAGACTTTTACAACGATATATTATAAAATAAAGGAAAGACAAAGGTTTCTTAGAAAAATCTTTGATTCTTGCTTTTTTGTAATTTTGTTGTTTCGTTTCATGTCTGTTTAATAAAATTTTGTGCATAGAGAAAGGAGATGAGGTAAGAAAATTATTCTAAGATTACTTTTCTCTTTTGAAAATAACCTTTTTTTAAAAAATAAGGAGGGTTTTGTATGGCATATTCAATCATTGCAAACAACAGCCTGGTTAATGGTCTCGGCGGCACCGCCGGTTTCGGCGAAGGCCAACTGACAAGAAATGACGATTACTATAGCTCTGCTATCGATATTACCTCCATTTTCCCTGGCGGTTTAAACTTTAACGGTCAAAACATCACTCAACTTTGGGTAAACAACAATGGCAACATCAGCTTCAGCGGCGGGTGGTATACGTATACCCCCCCCAGCAACTTCACCAATACTGTTATCGCGCCATTTTGGGCCGACGTAGATACACGCAGCGGAGTAGTTACTCCCACACCAGGCGGCAACTCCACTGGTTCCAATCTTGTGTACTATGACCTCGACACAACCAACCGTGTTTTCACCGCTACTTGGGATGATGTTGGCTACTACTCCTATGGAAGCGACAAACTGAATGCATTTCAAGTACAGCTCATTGACCGCGGTGCTTCCATCGGTACTGGAGAAAACTTCGACATTGTCTTCCGCTATGAAGCCGTCAACTGGACCACCGGCAGCGCCAGTGGTGGCAGCGGCGGCCTTGGCGGCACAGTAGCGCAAGCCGGTTGGGCTGTTGCGGATAACGGTTCGTTCACTGCTGCGCAAACCTTGCCCGGCTCCGGTGATCAAGCCTCAATGCTAGCTCTGGACACCAACGTTGGCAACTACAGCGTGCCTGGCGTCTATGTGTACCAAGTTCGCAATGGCACAGCCACTTATAATACAGGAAGCACCGGTTTGCCAGATGCTGGCTATGGCAGCGACGCTCCGGACTTGGGTTCGGCTTATGCCATTCAAACCGGCACAACCTACGCCGCCAACATTGACCGTGCTTGGGACCTTGACTTCTACAGCTTTGTCGCTCCTACCAGCGGCACCTATACCTTCCAGTCCACTGGCAGCACCGACGTCATCGGCGGCTTGCTCACCAGTCCAGACTTTACAGGTCTTGTCACATATGACGATGACTCTGGCGAAGGTTTGAACTTCAGCTTCCAGTCTACTTTAACAGCCGGTCAAACTTACTACCTCGGAGCCAGCGCCTATCGCGGCGGTACCGGCGCCTACAGCTTCAGCATCACTCCCGGTTCCGGCAGTGGAGCTGGCACTCCCGTCAGCGGCGGCCCGGATTGGGGTTCCGCCACCGCAATTCAAACTGGGGTCAACTACACCGAAAGCACTCCTGGTCTGCTAAGCGGCGGCACTATTGATCTGTTTCAATTTACGCCCTCCAGCAGCGGTTATTACACCTTTGCCTCTACAGGCAGCCTAGATATGATCGGCGGTTTGTTCAACGTTCCCAATATGCTCACTGGGCTCGTAACCTACGACGACAACAGCGGCGGCAGCGGCAACTTCTCTATGAGAACCTACCTGTCCGCAGGACAAACCTATTACGCAGGTGCAGCCGTCATGAGCGGCACCACCAGCGGTTCCTATGGATTCAGCATCGTTCAAAGCTAACCTCAAAGACAACAAAAAGGAAAAGGGTAGCGGTCAATTCCGTTACCCTTTTCCTTTTTTATTAACCTGTTTTGTTACCGAATCGTATAGCCGATATCACTTAACAACCCCAAATCAATACTGGACGGCGTGACTCGATGTCCCACCGTAGTATAGCCACCATAAGCCATAGCAACTTCTTGACTGAACCCACCGCGATAGCCATCTGGATGCGTATCGTCAATCAGAAGCACAGACCGCCCCCCGTTGGCAGCTACAGCAGATGGCCCTACAAAATAACTTCCAGAACGCCAACGATCAAAAGCATTAACAGAACCACCTCCGACAACCCCCAATACATGGCCTATTTCATGAATCGCTACGGAAAGAAGATCTTCCTTACCCGCTCCTGCGCTGGCCACATCCGAAGCATCTGCCGGCGTAGGATCAAAAAACCAATTCAGAAGGCTTCCATCAGAATACGTAGGACTTGTATCAAATGTAATTGAACCTACCCAAGGCTCAAAATTCGTCGTACTGTTCCAGCGTTGATCCAACGAGCTTCCCACCGTATAATAAGCCGCCGGGCCGCCATGAGCCGGATTGCTAATATTAGCAGCACCCACAAAAACCAGAACATCGTCAATGGGCGCATCTGCCGCAAAAGTCTCATCCGCCCCTGTCACGGGATTGGAGATATGCAAAGTCGTTCCTGCCGGCACATCTGCAAATTCATCGCCTATATGACGTGTCCACTCATAAGCAGCTTGTTGTAAAATAGCTTGGCGCTCCGGGTGGTCCCGAAAGAAGCCACTGCTGTCAAAGCGATAATCGAACTGAATGGAAAAAGTGGAATTGGAACTAGCTCCGGAAGACCAGCCGTTACTAGTTAACGTCCGTACATCACCGCCGGCAAAACCAAAACGCACACCGCCTTGCGCCACCGCCGTATAAGCATTGGTCAGCCTGAGCTGCGCACCGCTGCCAGCCGTAAGCAGTATATCAGTTCCCTGTAAGGACGCCTGCACCTGCGCCGCCTGCAAATCATATAAATTTACTACATCTCCCGCCGCCACGTCAGCGAGGCAGTCCGCTCCGTCAGTCCCACCAAAGAAAAAAGTATCATTTCCTGCGCCACCACTCAAAGTATCGCTGCCGCCACTGCCGCCCCAAATCATATCCGCTCCACCTCCGCCATCCAAGACATCGGCGTTGGCAGAGCCTACTAATGAATCATCGCCTTCCATGCCCCAAAGACAAACTTTCTCATTATGACTTCTTCCATCCAGCCAGTCCGCTCCGGCCCCCCCGATTTCAGCCCAAGAATCCTCCAACTGAAATTGATGAACTCTGGACCAGGCCGAAGACCAATTTGCCAGGCGTAAAGAGCTTCCATCTACTAAAGAAATTTGCAGATCAGATTCACTGTAAGCAGCCCCAACTGCATCCATACGGACAGCAGGCATCCAAAGTACATCGTCTTGCGACCACAAGCCTTCACCGACAATCACATCTTGACCGGAACCATAAGAAAAAACATACGTATCTGCCCCACTGCCGCCCACCAGAGTGTCACTGCCGGTTCCGCCTTGCAACACATCTCCAAGAGAAGACCCTTGTATCAAAGCCATAGCTTTCCCTTCTTTCTTTGCTTTAATCTGCTAAAAAGCAGGAAATCATAAGTGCAAAAGATAATTATCAATAAGAAAGTCCACCACATAACAGGAGGAATTATTTTGTCCAATAAAACTGTATCACTCTCAACGTTGCGCATTCCTAGTCATGTGCGTTCCTTTTCCTGCCAACAATGCGGCTCCTGCTGCCTGGAAAAATGGCGCATTGAAATTGATCCAACTACATATAAACAAGTAGCCGCCATTTATGAAAGCCAACAGCAAGACAATGTCTTTCATGAATTAATGACCAAAGACGACCAAGGAAAAAGCTATATGAAATTTTCCAATGGTCGCTGCGCTGCTTTGACGCCGGAAAATCTTTGTATTTTCCAAAAAAGCTTAGGCGAAGACTACCTCTCCGATACCTGCAAAGTATACCCGCGGCGCATCTTTGCCTCCAGCCGTGGCATTGAATTCGCACTGACTTTTTCCTGCCCCGCTGCCTTGCAGGTTTTGTTAAATCCAGAGCCAATCACCATCCACACAGAAGAAGCCGCTCAAAGTACCTTTCACTTTATGCGTCCCCGAAAATTTTTATGCTATGTCCCGGAAAATGCCGCCCCTTCCTCCTGGTCTTTTTACTATTACCAAGTAGAGCCCCTGCTTCTTGCCATTCTGCAAAGCCGCACCACTACTATTGAGCAGCGTCTGCTGCAGCTTGGCGCTCTGTTTACCAGACTGCAATCAATTACTCCCAGTCCCAATTGGTTTGAAGCCATTCCTAAAGAATTGCATTATATTCCAGTTCCTCCAGCGCGAAAAGAAAAAGCCACGGTTCTATTTCGCCAATTGCTGCTTGTATATGCCAAAAGCACGCCGTCTTTTGCCAATATGCTGGCCAATTTACTGCACCACTGGGATCCCATTTCACTGACCATTCCCCTTACACAATATATCGCCAAAACAAAAGAATCTCTTGAGCAACGTCAATTTCCTCAAGAAGCCTATTGGTCAGCAGAAAAAGCATATTGGAAAACTACGCAAGCTTCCTGGGAACACATTTTAGAGAACTATTTCGTAAACTTCGTCTTAGGAAAATTTTTCTTTTTTCAAAACTGGCAGGAAGCCTACCTGCGCATGGTAACTTTATATGGATTTATTAAATTTCTCTCCATAAGCTATGCTCATATCTTAAAAAAACCTGTTGAGCCGTCTATTCTTTTGCCGGTCATACAAGAAATTGACCAATCCTTGAATCATTCCAATATCTTCTTTCAAAATTTGTCCGAACGCATAAAAAATCAGCCCTTAGCAGTGCAAACTGATGTAGCTCTAACGCTATCACAAATCTAAGCGGCACATGAATCGCTAAAAGACTGTTTGAATGGCCCGAGCCATTCAAACAGTCTTTTTCTTATCCGCGCAAAATCGAGCCGTCAGCAAAGATCGCTTGTTTAATCCGATATTCTTGACGCCCTTCAGCGTACCAGCTTTGAAGGATTAATGCACCTCCACCGGAAGTGTGCATCACCAAGTCATTATTCTGCTGTGAAAATGATACATCCTGCGGAAGAAGATCATACAACGAAAGCAAACTCGTAGAATCATTACCCCCATCCTGCATAACATCATTGCCGCAGTGGTTGCCAAAATAGTACGTATCGCTGCCGCTTCCTCCAGCCATGGTATCATTACCGCCGCGACCTCCCCAAAGGCTATCTTGACCAACCCCGCCTAAAAGAAAGTCATTCCCGAGACCGCCCAAAAGAGCAGTATTTCCAGAATCCCACGCCAGTGCTTGCCAAATTCCCTGGTTCGCGTATATATCTTGTTCTAGATTCAGTTGTCCACCCTGTCCCCCATTCCAAAAGTACGCTTTTCCTTCCACCGGCGTTAACACTGATGTAATGCGCTGTGTAGCTCCTGTCCATCCTTCCAAACGCATCGTGGACCCATCCGGTACTGCTAGTATATAATCGTTTCCCTCAGTCCATGCTGCAACACGCTCTAGCGTCATACTCTCCAAAACCAAGCAATCACCTGCTAAATTAGCGTCATTCGCAACGATCCGATCCGCCCCGCTTGATATGCCAAAGAAATATGCATCATTTCCAGCACCGCCATTGAACACATCGCTGCTGCCATCACCGCCCCAGAGAAAGTCATCGCCGCCTCCTCCCAAGAGCGTATCCGCCCCAATGCCGCCATAAAGACGATCATTGCCATTGCTGCCAAGCAAGAGATCATTGCCGTCGCCGCCATACAATGTATCAGCAGCAGTATCAGCCAAATTGGATTCCGCGCCATACAATGTGTCTTGCCCTTCACCACCCCACACTCTATCACTACCAAGCCCACCAAACAAAAAATCATTTACCTGCGACCCATAAACCAGATCGTCCCCCATACCACCGGACACAGTATCACTGCCCATTCCTTGCATTTCATCATCGCCGCCATAGAGCGTATCTCTGCCATAATCGCCGAATATCCAATCGGCGCCATTTCCACCGCTAATCCAGTCATTGCCGCCAGCTCCATTCAAGGCGTCGCTACCTTCCCAGCCATAAAGGGTATCATGTCCTACTCCACCATCAATCGTATCGGCTGCATCCCCGCCTTGCAGCAAGTCATTGCCGCCCATGCCGGAAATCAACCAAGAATCATTCGCAAGGTTTACTGAAAAAGAGTCATTATCATCAGTACCAACCCAGGTGTGACTCATAGTACGTTCCTCCTTCGTTTATGCGAGCTCTATTTCACACTCATCTACTTCGTTGTACGTTGCACAAGTTCCTTTGCTGCTTTTCGGATAACACCAGTCCAGTCTCCTGATGTTTCTTGGCGAAATAAGCGCCCTTGAGGATACCAGGCCGTTGTCTCTCCCGACTCCAGCCAACGCCAATCTGCTAATACAGGCAGAAGAATCCAAACCTCCTTGCCAAGGCCTCCTGCAACATGGGCCAAAGCCGTATCAACAGTAATAATCAAATCCAGATTCTCCACCAAGGCGGCCGTATCCGCAAAGTCCTGAATATCCTTGCCTAAATCGACAATAGGCCATTCCTTACAACAACAGACAGCCTGCTCTGCCGCAGTTCCCATCTGGAGAGAAAAATAAGAAACGCCAGGTACCTCCCGTAACGCCAGCCACTCCTCCAAAACCGAGGACCGCTGATAATCATTCCAGCCATACCGGGAGCCAGCCCAAAGCAAGCCGATTCGCAGCGCCCCCGCAGCGCTTTCTTGTTCAATTCGTTCACGCCAATAGCTTTTCCGCTCTTCGCAAGCAGAAAGATAAGGTATACTAGCTGGAATACTCCGTACAGTGGTACCAAAAATCAAAGGCAAGCTTAACAAAGGCACGTATAGATCATAGTCGCTGCAATCCAAATCATCGCCCTGCACCACCACAGCATCCACACCAGCAACGCGCTCAAGTAAAGATACCAACTCCTGGCGCGTTAATAAAGTCACCCAGCCGCCGCGTGCTTTTACCTGGGGCAAATACCGACAAAATTGCAGCGCATCTCCAAAACCTTGTTCATGATGCACAAGCAGGCGCTTGCCCGAAAACAGCTCTCCTTGCCACTGCGGTATAGCCGCACACCAGGCAAGCTCTTTTTTTCTTTGAGGACGCTGCAAACGCCACTCATACTCTTGAAATCCCTTTTGCCACTTTCCTTGATATAGCCATAATACGGCACGGTTCAAATGCGCCTGCGCATCATCCGGCGCCAATGAAATTGCCTGCTCATAAACGGCCTCCGCCTCCGCCAAACGCTGTTGATGTTGCAAGGAAATTCCTAAGTTGCTCCACCCCTGGGCATCCTCCGAGCGCAGTTTTAAAAATTGCCGCAAATAAGCCTCCGCTTGTTCTGGCTCCTGTTGGCGAAACGATAAAAACGCCAGCTCCGCCCAAGCCTCCGCCACATCCGGCCGCGCTTCCGTCAACTGTACCAAGAGAGTTTGCGCCACCTCCGGCTTTCCCTCCTGTTCCCTCACTTGAGCCAAATGAAACTTGGCTTCAATGGAATGAGGATGCACCGCCAAAATCTGCTCCAACACTGCCGCAGCCTCCGCCAGCTTTCCCGTTCTGGCAAAAGAAGCCGCGCTTTGCAGCATATGCTCAAGGCCTGCCTGTTTTTGCCCGCTTTGAAACAATAAAACGCCAAACAGCTGTAGCACTTCTGCCTGCCGAGGCCTTTTAGCTAAAATCTGTTGATAACAAGCAGCCGCTTGCTGCCCCTTTCCTGCCTGGTGCCACCGTTTTCCCTCTTCCAGCAACTGCTGCCATTCCTCCACACGCCACTCTCCCCTTCGCACATCTTCCTATGTAAATTATACCAAAACACATGACATCCGTCAGCGATATCTCTTAAAGAAAAAGGTGTGGCCACCGCTTGAAGACAAGCCAGCCACACCTTGTTTTGCGTTATTCTGCTATTGAATTATTTCCGGCGCACGCTGCAGCAATTCGGCATCCAGACGCTCCTTGTGAGCCGTCAAAAATTGATACCATTCATAACGACGGCGATAATGCTGAGACAACAGCCGTTCCTCCTTTACCCAGGCATAGGCGTTAGCGCCAAGCTGCCGCCGCAAGTCCCCGTCCCGCAAGAGCTGTTCCAATCGCTGGCGAAGCTCCTCCCGGCTGCGATACAGAAAACCAGTTACACCGTCCTGTACCGTTTCCTTGTACACTGTCGGGCTGGCCAACGCTGCCACCTGATGTCCCGCACACTCCAGAAACTTAAGATCCGACTTCATGCGGTTAAAGCGGTTGTCCTCCAGTGGCAGCCAGGCCACATCGCAGGAACGAAGCAGCTCCACATACCTGGAATACGGGCAAAAGGGTTGAAAAACCTTTTTTTCCGCACCAAGCGATGCATAAAGCTGTTGGTCATGAATGACAACGACCTCCACTTCAGATCCCAGCCGCCCCAGCACTTCGTTTACATCCTGTAAATAAGGCTGCCAATCCGCCTCACGATTTAAGGCGCCGAAAAACAGGCGCACCGGGCGCGGCCCCTGCTGCTTTTTCAAGAGAGGCAGCTGCGCCAATTGATTTGGAAACACGGCAACATTGGGATTCCATTGCTTGATGCACTCCGCTAACGCAGGCGTCGACACCTGCACCGCATGGCTGCCGCGAAAAGCAAAAAAGCCGTTGCGGCTATGAAACGCCAGCCATCGTTCCGGATCGTCATCAATCTCAGCGACCGTCAAATACCCCAATGCCAGCAGTTTTCGCTGCTGCAGCGCCGCTTCCGGCAAATCCGCCCAAATGCGCTGCCGGATAAGAATTTTGCTTTCCTCCGGGCGAGCTAAAGACAGCTTCGCCGCCCCCGGCTCGTGCAGCGCCCGTACGCCCGGGATTGTATTCAAAAATGCATCCGGCTCCATAACTCGCACCCGCGCGCAAACCTGCATTTCCCCCATCATCGTCTGCAGCAGCAGCGGTTTTTGCACCGCTGTCTTCGACACCTGCAGCACAAAGGCAGCAACAAACGCTTCCCGCTCCCATTCTGCCGCACTGATTCCTTGCGCTTCGGCAAAAGGAAGCAGACTTTGCGCCAACTTCACAGCACCTGCATCACGCAGAACAGAACGCTGCACTTGCGGCACTGCCGCCGTCACCGAAAAACCCAAGCGTTCCAAAAGCTTTTGCACTGCCGGAGCGGCAAAAACTTTTTCCGCATTCTCCGCTCCTTCAAGCCATTTTTGAACACGCCCTATAAACCTTGAGTTAGGCAAAAGCAGTACCAAGACCGCCTTGCTGCTTAAATACGGCAGATGACTCTTCAGGAACAGCTCCAAGTCTTCCAATCCTGCCAAAGCATTCATTGTCCGTTCCGTGACCACAAGACAATCGACCAGCGCTCCATGAATGCCCAACTGCGGCATCGTGGTCAGATGCGGTTTCAAAACATGAACCCGGCTCAGACGGCCTGCGCCCTTGCGTGCCGCTGCCGCCTCCGCTTCCACGCCAATATATTGGCCAAAGGGCTGCATACTTAACCATTTGGCCCCCAAAAGCCCTTCTCCGCAGCCCAATTCCACTACCAGCTTCGCATCAAGAGGCATATATTTTAACAATACCTGTTCGTTCATTATCCCGCTCCTATTCGAACATATCCGGCAAACGCTGCCGCAGCGCCGCTACCAACTCTTGCCGTCTGCCCGCCAGTTCCATATACCAGGCATAGCGCGTACGATAATGCTGCCAGAGCATACGCCGCTCCCTCACCCAGCCATATGCCTGCTCCGCCATGCGCCGCCGCCGCTCCGCATCCAACACAAGGCATTCCAGTTTGCGTGAAAATTCCTCCGGCGTCGCAAACAAAAATCCGGTTTCCCCTTCACAAATAGACTCGGCATAAACCGTAGGACTGGCTAAAACCGCCACCCCATGGGCTGCGCACTGCAAAAACTTCAAATCCGATTTCATCCGGTTAAAACGCGTATCATTTAAAGGCAGCAACGCCACGTCCGCTTGTCGCACCACTTCATGGTACCGTTCGTACGGACACAGTGGCTCAAATGTCTTATATGGAGTCTGGAGCGCTTTATAAAAAGCTTCATCATAGAGCACTTGCATATGAACCTTGCCGCCCCATTGGGTCAATAGCGCATTTAATGCCGGTAAAATCGGCTTCCAGTCCGCTTCGCGGTTAAAAGCGCCGAAAAAGATCCGCACAGAACCCGCAGGAACGCGGCGTTTCCATGGCGGCAACCACGCTAGCTGATTGGGGAAAAACCGAACAAAGGGATTAAACTGCCGCAAATAAGCCGCCAAGGGCTCTGTTGAAGTCTGCACTGCCAAGGAGCTGCGGAAGGTAATAAACTCCTCCTGGGGATGCTCCGGCCAGTACATCGGATCATCGTCAATTTCCGTTATCGGCACATAGCCTCGCTGTAAAAGAGCTTTTTGCTTAGCTGGTCCTTCCTTTTTGGTCAGACGCGAACGCTGCCATACAAAAATTTTTTGCCGCGCATCCTCCTGCGGCAACAGTTTCACCTCATCCAAGCTGGAAATAGTATCCACCCCTGGCAAAGCGGCCAAGGCACGATCTGGCTCATATACGCGGACCGTATCCGAAGCAATTCTCGATATCAGCAGCGTCTGCACTACCATTTGGGGCGGCAGCCTGCGCGTCTTTACGCCGCACCACAAATATACCGGGGCCGCCAGCCACTCTAGAGGCGTTTTCTCCGCCAACGCCCTGGCAAGCAGCGCAGCCTCCGGCACCGGTTCATTCCCCACCAAGGGGCGCACATTGCTGCACAGCAAGCCTTGCGCCGCACCCCAAGCAGTCCACCGCTCCGGGCTTACATCCTCTGCTTCCGAAGCACCTTGAGTAAGCAGGCTTTGCAAACGCCTCCAGTAACGGGGATTAGCCGCCAGCAGCAACACCACGCCTCCGGGACATATGGACGCAACAATGCGCCCCAGCAGCTTCTCACGGTCATGTCTCCCTTGGCTCCATACGACAACACACTGGAACGGCTTTTGCGCAGCCTCTCGTTCCAGCGCCTCCAGACTTTCAACAACAGCGACATCCGCTAACGGATGTATCGCTGCATATAACAACCTCGCCTGCATGGAAAAAGGTCCTACCAAGCCGATTCGTTCTGCATGAGAAGGGATGGCATATATAGCAGCATTTTCCCAGCCTGGCTCCAACATAAAAACCTCTCCCTTCAAGATAGATCCCCATCCCCTCTTGAGAGGGGTGTCGCCTCCGGCGACGGGGTGTGGACCCCGCCAATCCCCTCCCGCGGAGGGGTGGCACGCAGTGCCGGGGTGGGTAACCCTCTCCAGAGGGGATTTTTACTTCTTCCCGGCCACTTCCTGTAAAAAAGCCAAATGCTGCGGATACAGCGTCTGAAACGAATACTTCTCCAATACCGTCTGCCGCGCCTGCTCCCTCATGCGCCGCGCCGCCTCCGGCTCGGCAAATACCTGATCAACCCGGTCGGCAATCTGCTCAGACGCAAAAAAATCAACCAACAAACCGTTCTCTCCATCCTTCATTACCTCCTGTACCGGTGCCGTACGCGAGGAAATCATCATACAGCCACAGGCCATGGCCTCCAAAAAAGACCACGAAAGAATATAGGGATAGGTCAAATAAATATGTACCGAAGAAGCCTGCAGCACCGCCCGGTACTCCTCCAATAATAACGGCCCCGTAAAATGAAGCCGCGCCGGATCGTAGGTGAAATTCTCCAAAGCCCACTGCCGATAGGTCTTGCCATCGTCCCTCGGTTTCCCATACTCTGTACGATCATTGCCCACAATGACCACATGGCACTTGGGACGGTGCCGCTGAATTTCCGCCACCGCCTCCATAAACTGTGGAAATCCGCGCATCGGCTCCATCGCCCGCGTAACATAGGTAACAATCTCTTCAGCGCCAGATAAATCCAACCTCTGCCGCGGCAGCACCAATTTAGCCCCTTCTTTCGGCTGAAAAAAATTTGTATCCATGCCGTCATGGAGCACACGGATCTTACCATGATATTCCGCGGGAAATTGTGCCTGCTGCCAAAAAGTTGGCGTTATTCCCGCATCTGCCGAATATAATTCGTGCAAAATAGGTATATTTTTAGTGCGGATTTCCGCCGCCATATCCGCTGTGACAGACTGCGCCGGATCAAAGCCGTGACTGCTCCCCTGAGCCCGGTAAAACCACTCAAAATAGCCCACCAGCGGCGTCTTCGGGAATAGCTCCTTCAAAAACAACAGCGGCCCCCAGCCGCTGTGGCCAACAATCACGTCCGGAATCCAGCCCTCCTTCTTCAACTTCCAGGCGGAAGCATAGGCGGAAAGACCGTAATATAAGGAACTTTCCATATGGCGCACATAGGCATGCACCGAGGAGTCAGGCTTTTTCTCCACATCATAAAATATCTTGCGAACTCCGGGAATTTCTTGTTCCCGAGTCGTCGTCAAAAAACAAACCCGGTGCTGGGGATCCTTTCCTAACGCCGCCGCCAAACAGCGAAACTGCGACGGAAACGTGCGATGCACAAATAAAACCCGCATATCTTTAGCTCCTCCTAACCCGGACAACAAGACTCTTCAGAAAATCCCGCTGCCGATTCAGTGCTTGATTTAAAGAAAAACGTTCCAAAACCATCTCGCGCGCTTGCCGGCGCATGGCAGCAATCTCCGGCCCGCCTTGCAGGCAACGCTCCATTTGCGCTGCCAATCGCGCTGGTTCAGCAAAGGGTGCTAAAAACCCCGTCCGCCCGTCCTCCAACACCTCCAGCACGGGAGGCGTAGCCGAAGCAACCACGGCACAACCGCAAGACAAGGCATCCAAAAAAGACCAAGATAAAACAAAAGGCTTGGTCAAATACACATGAACACTAGATGCCTGCAATACACGCCGGTAGGCAGGGCGCGGCAGCAGCCCGGAAAAATGAACCCGTGCAGGGTCCACACCAGCCTCCAGCAAACACTGTTTAGCTTCAAAGGGTTTCGTTTCATAAGCAGGATTCATTTTCCCTACAATCACAGCATGGCAGCGCGGACGAAGGCGCTGCACCTGCGCCAACGCCGCCGCAAACTGCGGAAAGCCCCGCAAAGGCTCCATCCCTCGTGACACATAGGTTACCAATTCCGTCTCTGCAGGCAGATTCAAGCCCAGCTCCTGCAAAAGCGCTGCGCCGCCAGCTTCCGGCATAAAGCGTTCGGTATCTACGCCATCCGGCAAGACCGTGATTTTCGGCTGAATCTCCAGTGGAAACTGCTTTTTTTGCCACTCGAACGGAGCGATCCCGGCATCAAAATCCAATAAGCCCAGCAGCGTCGCTGACTGGCTGGTGCGTAGCCGGCACGCTTCATCCGCATCTAATGCCGCCGTTCCATAGTCTAGATATTGACCGGTAGAACGCATAAACCACTCGCAATATCCCACATGCACCGCCTCGGGAAATACTTCCCGCAAAAACAAGAGCCCCCCCCAGGACGCATGCCCGTACACAACATCCGGCACAAAGCCCCTCGCCCGCAAAGCACGCCCTACGCTCCAAACAGCCTCGCCAGTCAACAATGCCTGTTCGACTTCGCGTACATAGGCATGCGGCGTCTCCGCCTGCTTTTTCACTGCATAAGACACGCGCTGCACACCAGCCAGCTCGCCCTCGCCTGTGGCCGACAAGAAAACAACTTCATCAGCAGCTAGCCGTCCCATGGCGGCGGCTAGCTGCAAAAACTGCCCTGGGAAATTAGGATGCACAAACAAAATCTTCATCCTTGCCGCCCCCGGCGAAAGGAGTTAGCAATTTCCTGCAAACACTGCAAATGCCTAGGAAGCATCTTTTCTAAAGCATAGCGATCAAGCACAGTTTCCCTCGCCCGATGCGAAATGCCCCGTCGGAGGCGCGGATCCTCCAGCGCCTCCTCCACTTTTCCAGCAATATCCTGGGGGGAAAAGAAATCTGCCAATAAGCCGTTAACTCCATGATTAATAACCTCGCGCACTGGCGGCGTATCCGAACCCACCACCACGCAGCCGCAGGACATGGCTTCCAGCATCGACCAGGAAAGAACAAAAGGCCGGGTCAAATAAATATGTACTTGTGACGCCTGCAGCACCTTCAGATAATCCGGTTTATTCAAGTGTCCGGTAAAATGAAGCCGGGACAAATCCACATCCAACTTCTCCAACATCTGTTCTTTATAGGATTTGCCGCCCGGCGCCGGAGCGCCGTAAACTACCCGGTCCGACCCGACCACTACAATATGACATTTTGGTCTTCGCTTCAACAGCAGCGCCGCCGCCTCCATAAACTGCGGAAACCCACGGTATGGCTCCATCCCCCTCCCTACATAGGTCACGATTTCCTCTGCCTCGGAAAGATCTAAATTGGGCAAGACCAATCCCTTGCTGCCTTCACGCGGCGCACAAAGTTGGGTATTAACGCCATCATGAATCACCTTAATTTTGGAAAGATACTCCTGTGGAAACTGGCTATGCTGCCAATATGTAGGACTGATGCCCCCATCACAGCTGTATAAGTCCAATGCAATGACCGAATTCTGCATTTTCACCCGGCATTCGCCTTCTGGCGAAATCCGTTCCCACGGACCAAACTCTGCATCACCGCCATGGGGACGATAAAACCACTCAAAATAGCACGCCATAGGCGTATTAGGAAACAAATCTTTTAAATACAGTGTCGAGCCCCAACCGGATGCGCCATAAATCAGGTCTGGTTCAAATCCTCTCGCTTTCAGCTCAGACGCCGCCCGGTATGCGGCCTGCCCATTCAACACCGCCGTTTCAAAGCCCTGTAAAAACGGATGCGTCTGCGGCGATTTCTCGCGTGTCGCTTTATATACCGCCTTGTAAACGCCTGGCAACTCCCAGTCTTCCCGTGTTGTCAGAAAGACAAGCTGGTTTTTGGGATCTTGACGCAAAAACGAAACCAAATGCACAAACTGTGCAGGAAAATTCGAATGAGTAAATAAGATGCGCATGCGCAAGCCTCCATTATCTTTGTTTAAACCACTATAGGTTATTGTACCAAAAAACCATACAATCCACCACGCACAGAAAGAAAAAAGCAGGCGCAGTGCCTGCTAATGACTTATCAATCTTTGTCAATTTAAAACTTTCATAACACCATCTTCGATAATGTCATAAGAAAGCTAATTTTCAAGGAACAAGGTAAGTGCGTTCAGGACTTGTTCTTCAGTAACCTGCAAAATACAATGCGGTTCATTTTTCTCGCAAACATTCTTACAAGGTTCCATCGCAACATTCGGTTGCAAAAGAATACGGTGCTCACACCATGCCCGAAAGCGTACTGGGCTATCAATCCCCCACGAAGAGGCCACTTGTGGATAACACGATATTTCAACTATCTTTAAATTTGCAGCTGCCGCCATATGCAGAATACCTGTATTGCGCCCCAAATACATCTGACACTGCTGCAAAACAGCGCCTGTTTGTTGCAACGTTGTTTTCCCTACTAAATTCAATACTTCACAAGCGGATTGTCGTTGAAATAATTCAGCGTTTTCCAGTTCTTCTTTTGTTCCTAAAAGCACAAATACTACTTTTTTGCCCAACTCATGCAAACGATTATCAACTTCGATCATTCTTTCAACAGGCCAAGTTCTCCGTGACCGTCCCGGCCCTAATGACAATACAATCCTATCATGCTGTCTATATTGATCCAACAACGCAAGGGCCCACCGTTTAGCAGCCTCTTCCACCCATAATTCAAGAGCTGCTTTCTGCACGCTTCCACCTAAAAAGCGAAGCATAGCATAGTTATGTTCCGCTTCATGGGCCAGGCGCCCCACAGGCACCACATCGGTCAGTAATTGATCAAAGCCCTTATTTTTACTAGCTTTCCACGGTGTAGCCTTCTCCGAAAAACCAACTCGCCGCTTAGCGCCGCTGACATATGCCAGTATGGTCGCAAAATATCGGTCAAAATCATACCGTGGCACAAGGCAAAGATCGATCTGTTGTCCCCAGAACCGATGAGCACAAAACTCTCCCATCTCTTGCAACACCTTCATAACTCCGCCTTGTTTTAAAAGTTCCCCACTGTCAAAGCCCAAAACTTCATCAATATACGGACAGCATCGCACTAAATCGCATACCCCATTTTTTACGACCAAGGTAATTCGCGCCTGGGGCGCATTTCGCCGCAACTCCCGCAGCATGCCGCTCATAAGAGTTACATCGCCAATTTCATCCAAACGGATGATTACAATGCGCTTTACTTCCTCTAATTTTACTGCCATTGCACTATCAGACTGCTCAGCGTACAATGCCGGGGCCATGGTTTGCCTCAATTTTTCGAGAGCCCCTTGCGTATTCGTTTGCATCTGACTACACCATTGCAAATATTGTTCTTGAATTTCTTTCTCTTTCATCTGCATTCCCACCCAAACTATATTGTCAATAAGGTTACCCCCACTTAGCCCTTACAAAACAAAAGTTAATGACGCAATTTCCACTCTTGCTTTTGTAATCCAATACCATTCAATATGTTTCCATAACAAACGCTGCGCAGAAAGCCAGACAGCAACAGGATCAATATATCTCATCTCTAAACACCCATCCATAACCAGCAGTTGCTGAAAACCCAGCCTGTAAAAAAGCTCGATTTCTTTTGCAACAGCAAGATCATAATAATTAAAATCAAATAGCAACGCAACGAAACTGCCCTCGCTAGCAGATAATGCCCTCTGCTTTTCTAACCTTGCAAACTCTACTTGTTCTTGCTCATCAAGCCCCTGCCAAAACTCACAACAGAAGCGCCCCCTTGCTTGTTCTGCTATAAACGCACCCTCATCCTCACTTGATACAATATAAAAATGAATCTCGCCGCACAACTTCGTAAGCTTTTCCATGCTTCTTAAAGCAAGAAATTTATTGTGTTTTTTCACAACCAGCATTACATTTTTAAGCGTTTTCGATATATGACTTGTAAGTGGAACCCCTCGCAAAGCAGGAAGAACGGAACCCAATATATTGCTTTCATCTTTCTTTGGCGCTCTCTTGCCGGCCAAGAAATTACGCCCGGCTACTCGCAATACAGGACTTCCTTTCACATCTTCACTCTCGCCGTTTTTTCCAGCATAGCTCCTTAAGACGTTCCATCCCTTAATCATCTCTTGCACCGTAACTTGGTTAATACAATGCGCGGTATCCGCAGTACATCCATGACTAGTGGGCTTCACCCCACACGGAGACAGTGGCTTGGCAGGATAAATGGTAACGCTCTGAACTTGCCATGGTTCCACACGCTCTGGAACTGTATAGATCGTTCTTACAACACTTGCGGCGCAGCAATTGGGCAACAGTACTGGCAAGCCGCTGGCGGCCGCCATGTGCATCAAACCAGTATCATTACCAATATACATGTGGCACTTCGCCAAGATAGCCGCAGTCTGTCGCAACGTTGTCTTCCCTGCTGCGTTCAATACGGCGCCTTGCGGTAGCGCCGAATAAATAACTTCTCCAAGCGCTCTCTCCGCCGGAGCTCCCAATATAATCACTCTTGTGCGCGGTTCTTTCAAGAAAATCTGTTTTAATAATGCAGCATACCAGGAAGGCTCCCACTGTCTTCTTGGATGTCCTGCGCCAGGAACAACAGCAATGACAGTTTCCTCTTCCTCTAAATTGAAATCGCTTAATAAATTGTCTGCCGCCTCACTATCAGAGGCATCAAACCAGACTTCCAGCGACTTATCGACAACAACATGCCCTAATGCTTCCAGTACAAAAAAAATTCGCACCGCATCATGACACTGCCACAAAGGAACTGTTAAGGATTTTGTTAAAAGTAAATCCCAGCTGTTTTCGCGCCGCTTTCCAGCTTGCGAAAATTCAGAATAGCCAACTCGCTCTTTTGCACCGCTCACATATCCAAGGAGATTAGGCAAGTTACCATCAAATTCCCAGCGGGGACTAAAAAACAAATCAAACTTTCTGTCCCACAATGTTTCTCTGCACAACTTGATAATTTCATGATACAAACTGGCAAAATTTTTTCGTTTCATTTTTTCCCAGTCATAAACAACAAATTCATTTACATAAGGACATTTCTCAACTAAATTAAAGACAGACGGCTTTACCACCAAGGTAATCCTTGCTTGTGGATACGCTCGGCGCACTTCCCGCAAAAAACCGCTTGTCAAAATTACATCTCCAATTTCATCATCACGTACAATTAGAATTTCAAAAATCTTCTTGCAATTAACCGAAGTACGAAATCCGTTCTGCCAAAAAACCTCTTCAAAAGTTTGCACAAAATCAGAAATGACAAAATTCTTTTCCTGAATAACCTTATCCAAGTACTGCATGAAACTCGTTTCCAAGTTCATCATTCCTTTACGCTCCCATTAACATAATCGCCTAAGATACAACCTCTCCCGATGCAATAATATTCAAAACCGGCCGCCTTCGCAGCAATAGGATCATAAATATTTCTTCCATCAAAAACAATTTTTCTTTTCAACAAATCCCCAAGCAAAGTCCATTCCATCTGCCGGAACTGCCTCCACTCCGTAAGCAATATCAATGCATCCTTTCCCGGCAAAGCCTCCAACATATCGCTCACATAGAATAGTCTATCCACTGGACCCAGCATGATCTTTGCCGGTTCTAGAGCCGCCGGATCATACGCCGTAATTGATGCTCCGCGCGACAACAGCTCCCGAATCAATACCAACGCTGGAGACTCCCGCACATCATCCGTCTGCGGCTTAAAAGCAAGACCCCACAACGCGAAATGAAATCCGCTTAAGTCCTCGCTAAACCGCCTTACCACCAGATTGACCAAATACTTCTTTTGCTGTTCATTAACCTCATCAACAGCCTGCAGCAACTGCATCGGACTCCCATGACGCTCCCCTGCCTGAATCAATTCTTTTACATCCTTTGGAAAACATGAACCGCCGTAGCCAGGCCCTGCGTGCAAAAAAGGCATACCAATACGTGAATCCATGCCCATACCGACACGAACTTGAGCAACATCCGCCCCTACCTGGTCGCATAACCGCGCTATCTCATTCATAAAGCTGATCCGCGTTGCCAGCATCGCATTGGCAGCATACTTAGTAAGTTCTGCCGAAACCGTATCCATCAGCACCAACGACTGTTGCGTATTGATCAGTGGCTCATAGAGCTGTCTGAGAATCTCTACCGGCCTTTGCGAATCAACACCAATCACAATTCGGTCCGGCTCCATAAAATCCTCAATAGCAGCCCCTTCCTTCAAAAATTCAGGATTTGACACCACATCAAAATCAACTGCTTTTTTTTGCTGTACAAGCTGCTCCAAAATTACACTTTTTATCTGCCGCGCTGTACCAACAGGAACCGTTGATTTCGTAACCACAAGAAGATATTTATGTATATATACTCCTATTTCCTTCGCTACTGCCAGCACATCCGCCAAATCGGCAGACCCATCATCTAAGGGCGGCGTACCTACTGCAATAATGCACACAGTCGCTTCCGCCAAACCATCCTGGAGCATGGCAGAAAAGAAAAGACGCTTTTCCTGCACATTACGCCGAACTAATTCCTCTAGGCCCGGCTCATAAATAGGAATTACGCCTTGTCGCAATTTTTCGATCTTGCTTTGATTTCTATCAACACACCAGACACGGTTTCCCATTTCCGCCAGGCAGCTGCCTGTCACTAACCCAACATAGCCGCTTCCCACAACACAGACATTCATGCTCTTGTCGTTTCCTTATCCCAAAAAATTTATTACAATGTAATTATTTTACCAAAAACCACCGGTTCTGACTATGCTCTTTCGCAAGAGCGCCGCCCCAGCCGCACCACCCACTGCGGACAAGGCCCCTCATAGCCCCGCAGATAATCTGCCATGCCCGCCAAGCGAGCTAACGCAATCGGCCACCCTCGCCAGCCTGTTTGACAAAGCTGTCTCCATAGGCTGCGCAGCGCCCGTCCCCAGAAAGCCTCCCAGCCTTGCTTGGGAAAATGCAGTTCCAGCCATAAAAGACGGCTGCGTTCGTCAAAATACCACCACAAAGGCGACAGCCCCCCTGACGCCTGACTGACCTTATGCCACACCTTAGCTCCCGGCACATAGAGAGTTTCATATCCAGCCTTCGAAAAACGCAGACTCCAATCCACATCTTCATACTTATAAAAAAAACGCTCGTTTAAAAGCCCCACCTCACGAATGGCCTCAGTCCTGGCAAAAAAAGCACAGCCATTTATCCCTGTAACAGGAGCCATTTCCTCGTACTGCCCCTGGTCTTCTTCCTCTTGTCCGATATGCATAGGCGCCATCCACGGCGTCGGGCTCTTGCTCCCCGCATACCACAGCGTTCGGGGACGATCATAATAGTAGATCTTCGCCGCCAACGCCCCGGCCTTAGGCCGTTCCTGAGCCGCTGCCACAAAGGCTTCCAGTAAATCCTCCGCCACTACCGTATCATTATTCAACAGCAGCACATATTCGGCTCCCTGCTCCAAGGCCCAGCGAATACCTACATTGTTTCCGGCGGCAAAGCCCAAATTCTCCCCGGCCTCTAAAAGCACAACAAACGGCTGCCATACTGACAGCCGCTGCACTGAATCATCAGTCGAACCATTATCCACTACCACCACGCGGAAATTATCATACACAAGCCGTTGCAGCGACTTCAAGCAAGCCACCGTATCCAGCCAGCCATTCCAATTAAGCAAGACAACAACCACCAAAGGACTCCTCACTACTAAACCTCCTCTTCCGGCATCTTCAAAGCAAAATCCGTACTCGCCCGTGTCAAATGCGGACTATAGTAAGGATCCTCGGGCAAAACCTGTCCCCAGCGTCGCCACATCCACTTCTCTTCCCGTCTCGCCTGGGCTTGTTTCTCCGGCGTAGTATTCGCGCCGCGGCTTTGGGACTCGTAATGCCGCAGGCGCACTTGGGGAACCACCAAATTCACAAGTCCCAATCCTCGCAGCTTCAGGCAAAAATCCACATCATTATAGGAAACTGCCAGTTCCTCCTCCATGCCGCCTGCCTGCCAATACCGGTCTTTGCGTACTACAAGGCAAGCTCCGGTCACTGCGCTGTATTCCGAAACCGCCCGCAAACGACCGAAATAGCCGGCATCTCCTGCGGCAAAGCCGCGAAAAGCATGGTCCGCTACCGCGCCGACCCCCAAAATAACGCCCGCATGCTGCACCGTATCATCCGGATAGAGCAGCATCGGCCCCACTGCCCCCACATCACTTTTCCCGGCGTAGACCAATAAGTCCCGCAGCCAATCCGTCTGCAAGATTTCCGTATCATTATTGAGCAGTACTACATATTCGCCATGCGCCTGCCGCGCTCCTGCATTATTTAAGCGCGCATAATTAAAAGCCTCGTCGCAACGCCATACCCGAAAACGCTGCGGCTCTTTTTCTAGCCACAAAGCCAGCAGGTCTTTCGTTTCTTCTTCGATGCTGTCGTTATCCAGTACAAGAACTTCAAACTCCACACCGACAGTCTTTTGAAAAAGAGACTGCAAGCAGCGTTCCAGCTGATCCGCCCGATCACGGGTCGGAATCAAAATGGACACAGTCAGACCCGATGTATGTATTGGTAACGCAAACTCTTCTTTGCTGCCCATTGCAGAAATGCCAGTAACACGCGCCGAACCTCGATGGAGCACGATTTCCGGCACATGTGCTGGCGCTCCCCCTTCGTGGGCTAAAAGCACCAGTCCCTCTTTGGCAAAAGCGTCTTCGTGCAACAGCCGCGAAAAAACAGACTGCTGCTCACGCACCAAATCACCCCGGAAACAACTGCCCCAAAAACCGATATAGTTTTGCGCCTGCTGATAATATTTCGACCAATCCGGCTTAAAAAACGGTTTTTGCCGCTGGCCATTTTCACCCCGCACATCCTCGTCGCCATATAGCCAGCCGGAAAAGCCTGTCTCATGAATTTTTCGCGCTAATAATCCAAACGCCCCTGACGCCAAGAACTCGGCAGAACGTAAGAAAATTACATAGTCCGTCTTTGAAAATTCACCCAAAGAATCTAGGTTCGCTTCCTCCAACCACAGCACCTTCTGCCATGGATGCCCCTGCTGCTCTAGACTCGCCTCTACCGCCTGTCTTCTTGCCGCATCCGCCTTGCCCCAGCATACCACGGTGAAGAATACCCGCTTCTCTTCCGGCCACTGCCGCGCCTCCACCTCCATCTCCCGCAAAAGGCGCGGCGTCACGCGATGCGCCATCTGCCAAAGACGATAATCTTTCCGCACATCCAGAACCGAATGGTAGGAATTATCGCTGCCTACCCCATGAACCTTCCCTAGCAAATACGCTATATCTTGCACCAATTCTTCCGGAATCATCGCTTCAGGATTGTCTTCCCCATAGATATGCATCCACCGCCGCAAACGCTGGTACAAGCGAAAGCCGTCCCAGTAATCCACTCTAGGTTTTAAGCCATAACCGTCTAGCTGCCGCGCCATACTTTCCACGTATTCCGTGGCAATCAGCACCGCCGCGCCGGCATTTTCTTTTTCCAGCGAAGCTGGCGTCACCACAGGCAGACCGTGCGCCATTTGACCCCAGGCCGCTGGCGAATTATCTAAAAACCCTTTGATAATACTGGGCTGCGCGAAGGCTTTTGCTACTCTCGACAAAAAATCATGCAGAAAAACGCCGACCGTTCCGGCCCCGAACAGATAAATTCCTGCCGCCGCTTTTCCTTGCCATATTTCCTTCAACTCTAAAGCCAGCACTTGTTCCTGCAAAACTAATTTGGCTGCCTTTTCACTGCGGTCCATTCCCTTCCCCCACCTCTGCTGTTCATCACCTTACGCCAGTTTCCGTCGCGCTAAGGCTTTTCAGCTGCGCCGACAAATGTTCGACCTGTCGTTGCAAGCCTAAAATTCCCTGCCTCAATTGCTGGTATTCCTGCTCCATTTCCGCATCATTCCAGAAACGCCATTTCCCCCGCAAACGCAGCCCCCGCCACCCTTCAATAGCCGTAAAAGAAACTAATGGCTGCAGTGTTTCAAACAGCCAAATACCCTCCCGGTTGCCCGTTCCATTTATTTTCACTTGCTCCTTGCCTACCGGCTGCCATACTCCCTGATGCGTCCGGTACTCCATGTCATCCATCTTCAGGGCGCAAATACGCCCTTGTATCGGCTGCCATGACAGCGTCTTGCCGTCTGTAAAGCCCTGGAGATCTACCTCGACGCTAAAATTCTCCTGCCAAGGCAGCGCCAGCGCCTGAAGAAGCTCCGGCTCTTGGACTCCCTGGCGTATTAAATAAAACCGGCTTACCACATCCGGCACCTGCCCGAAAACATCATACTCTCCGGTCCAACGCCACAAATCCTTCACCGTCCAGCCGTACTCCTGCCGCAGCAACTGCGCAACCCGTACATTCCCAAAAGCTTTTTGCAATATCTGCTGAGCAAAGCAGCGATAATGCGGCCGATTGGGACGCTGCGTTTCCAAAATCATACGCCCCAAAGCCACAGGTATCAGTTCCCCCATGGTAGGCAGAATCTCTTCCGGACAATCTGGAAAAATCCGCCGAAATTCCTCACAGCTATCCAGATTAGCATAATGCTCCAGCAAAAGCATCAGTTCCATGGACAGCCGAAACTCGTTTTCCGCCTTGCGTTGGCTGCTATTTTCCGTATGAAGGCGAAACACAGTCAACTCCGCCGGCAGCACGTACAGTTCATATTGTTTACAGAAGCGAATCCAAAAGTCCAGATCCATCACCTGCGCCAGCCGCGAGTCATAACCGCCCAGCTCTTGATAACACTCCCGGCGAATCAGCATGCTGGATTGACATAGGCAATTTCCTCCGTAAAAAAAACGGTTCAGCCATTCCTGTCGGGAACGGTTAGGCTGGCGAAACAACCGCATATACGGATGTCTTGCGTCTACAAAAGATTGCCCTGCTTCATCCACCAGACGCACCTGACTAAGAACAGCGACATATTGTTTGTTTTTCTGCAAAAAAGCTACTTGCCGCTCCAGCTTGTCCGGCTCAAAAGCGTCATCCGAATTGAGCGAGGCGATATACTGGCCGCGGGCCTCCTGCAAACACACTTTGGCCGCTTCACCGACGCCCCGGTTATGCGCAAAGCGAAGCAAGCGAATACGGGGATCCTTGATCTTTAAAATTTCCTCTGCCGTACCGTCAGTAGAGCCATCATCGACAATAATCATTTCCCAGTCGCTAAAACTCTGCGCCACAACGCTGGCGACTGCTTCTTTCACATAGGCCTGGTGATTGTACGCGCACATCAAAACACTGACTGCCGGCATCCCCTCAGCTCCTTGCCATAGTTTCTTGCATTACACTATTATACCATGAGTTTCACGCCAAAGGCCCGGAAGCAACCTTCCGGGCCTTTATACGTCAGCGGCAAAGATTGGTAATCTCTGCGGCACTTAAGCGCCGATCCTGAAAAGCGATGGTTTCCGTTTGATACGCACTGCCTAAAAACCAGTTCTGCACAGTAGTCGTGATCGAGCCTTCAATAAAACCAATGGATAAATCATTGCCGTCACGCTGAAAGACAGTGCCGGTGTACGAAGTCGCAAAGGAAAGTACATCATGCCCCTGAACACCGGCTTCGTAATTCACTACCACATTGTCTGCCAAATAATTCAGCTGGTATAGGTCATCCCCAGTTCCGCCCCGCAGCACGCCGCTGCCATGCAAGGTGTCATTGCCAGCGCCGCCTTCGAGTATGCCGCTGCCTTCGAGATAGTCATTTCCTGACTCCCCGCAAGCATAGCCGGAAGAACCCAAATACAAGGAATCCTCACCAAGACCCCCATACAAGGTGTCAACACCCTCGTTGCCCCAAAGCCGGTCATTGCCGTCGCCGCCAAAAAGCACATCGTTGCCCAAACCGCCGTAAATCCAGTCATTGCCCCCCAGGCCGGACAAGGTATCCTGTCCATCGGCTCCAGCGATGACTTCCGCGGCTGCAGTTCCCGTCAGGTTGTCATTGACGCTGCTGCCCGCAAGACCGTAGCGTGCCGAACCCAAAGTACGCACAAATCCCTGCCAGGAAACATATTCTATCTCCTTCAGCTGCGCTGAAGCCGTTAGCTCCAGATAAGAACTGCCGGCCAAAGAATCATCAATAACCAGTGTGTCTACGCCAGTACCGCCATAAAGAACCGAGTTAAGGCTAGCGCAAACAAATACGTCATTACCAGCGCCTCCCAGCAAGCTTTCCCCTGTAGCACCGCCCCAAAGAGTATCGTCTCCTTCTCCGCCATCCAATCGTTCTCCTTGTGCATTAACAAGGTGGAGCGTTACCAGTTTATCATTCCCAGCACCGCCCAAAAGAGTATTATTACGTCCACCACCGGTATAATAATCTTCTAGAACATCATTTCCCGCGCCACCATCCAGATACGAATAGCTGGAGTAGTTGACCCATAAGCTGTCTGATCCATCTCCGCCTAGAAGCGTTTCTGCTACACCACCGCCAGCATCCATCAAATCATTACCTGCTCCACCATCCATCAAGTCACTTCCCGCTCCCCCAAAGAGACTATCATCTCCGTTCTCACCATGCAGGAAGTCATTACCGCTGCCGCCGTCAAGCGAATCATTCCCCAACCCGCCGAACAACCAATCTTGCCCCACACCTCCAAGCAAGGCATCATCGCCCCCCCAGCCATGCAAACTGTCATTACCGGCACTGCCGCCGTTTAATACTTCGGCATTTTCCGTCCCGTTCAAAAAGTCATTTCCATTGGTACCCGCGTATGAGGAAACGTTGCTTCCCAGAGTACGCACATATCCCTTCCATGAGATATATTCAATCTGCTGCAGCTTACTGGACACTGTCAACTCCAAATACGCAGCGGCACTACCGGAGCAGACCACTCCTCCCAGGGTATCATACACAGGAGTGGTATTGTCGTCAATGAGCAGCGTATCAATTCCACCACCGCCATTCACATATCCATCGACAGAATCATAACATAGAACATCATTACCGCTACCGCCAAACAACGTATCATTGCTTGTCGCATAGCTTTTCAAAAAGTCATTGTCATTTCCACCCAAAAGCAGACCAAATCCATACAATGAGTCGTTTCCGCGTCCCCCTTGCAGTGTATCTCCTGGACACATCGCACAAAGCGAATCATTACCATCACCGCCATCTAACAGACTTTGGCTACTAAAAACACCTACGCCCATTGAATAGCTGCTGCAAAGTGTATCTGCTCCCGCCCCACCATACAAGGTATTATTTACACCATAATAAGCTGATAAATAATCAGCATCTGCCCCACCATCAAGAACGTTATGATCCCCGCTGAAAGAAATCACATCAGCTCCATTGCCACCATATACAGTGTCACTTCCTTGCCCTGAAATATAGTCATTCCCCTCGCCCCCATCAAGAATGCTATTACCACTTGCATACAAGGTATCTGTCCCTTCGCCTCCATACAACGAGTCATTTCCATAATAGCAATAAAAATAATCATTCCCTGCACCGCCGTCCAAGAGATCGTTGCCGTAGCCCCTAAGCGTATCAGCACCATCACCACCGTACAAAGTATCATTACCTCTAAAGTCAGATAACAACGAATCATTCCCTAGACCGCCGTCCAGAATATCATTTCCACGACCAATCAGTGTATCCGCCCCGTCGCCGCCGTACACAGTATCATTGCCTCTAAAGTCAGATAACAACGAATCATTCCCTAGGCCGCCGTCCAGAATATCATTTCCACGACCAATCAGTGTATCCGCCCCGTCGCCGCCGTACAACGTATCATTGCCTCCATAGCCGGAATCCAGTAAATCGTTCCCAGCGCCACCATCCACCAGATCATTACGGTACTGACCGTCCAATGTATCCGCCCCGTCGCCGCCGTACAACGAGTCATCACTATACCAGTAAGAAACCAGCGAATCATTGCCTGCGCTGCCAACCAGAAGGCCATCTCCATCATAATAGCTTCCTTGCAGCGTCACTCCCTGCAGGGAAGCCACCGGCAGCACCCGGCCGTTATAGCTGACATACTCGACATGGGCAATTCTTGGGGAAACCGACGCAGCCACAGCCGCGTAGTCACTCTGATTCCAGACATAGAGCGTATCGTTTCCAGCTCCGCCCTCATACACAGCCTGGCTTCCTCCGTAATAAAAGACATCGTTGCCTGCGCCGCCGTCCAAGGTATCCTGCTGTCCGCCGCCATCAAGAGTGTCATTGCCGTCACCGCCACAAAGCAAGTCGCTTCCCAAGCCACCTGCCAGATAGTCGTTGCCACCCAAACCGTTAAGCGTATCTGTCAGACTGGTGCCAAGCAGCGTATCGCTGTTGTCAGTGCCGCTAACAGTGCCGCTAGACATCCCTTTCACCTGGCCATTGTAGGTGATATACTCAAAATTCACCAGCGTCGCACCGGAGCGCAAGCCATCGTAGTCCCCCTGGCTGCTCACCAGCAGCGTATCGCTGCCGGCTCCTCCGTTATAGTACGCCAAACTGCCTCCATAGTAGACGACGTCATTGCCCGCGCCTGCATCCAGGGTGTCCTGCTGGCCACCGCCCCGCAGCGTGTCATTGCCGTCACCCCCGTAGAGAAGGTCGATCCCCAAACCGCCTACAAGCTGGTCGTTGCCTCCCAGGCCGTTTAGGGTATCGTTCAAGCTGGTGCCGATCAAGACGTCGTTTAAACTGGTGCCGTTAAACACATTCTGCGATGCCAGTGCTTTCACCTGGCCGTTGTAGGTAATGTACTCAAAATTCGCCAGCGTCGCACCGGGCCGCCGCAAGCCATCGTAGTCCGCCTGGCTGCTTACCAGCAGCGTATCGCTGCCGGCCCCCCCGTTATAGATGGCTTGGCTGCCGCCGTAGTAGACGACGTCGTTGCCGGCTCCCGCATCCAGCATATCCTGCTGCCCGCCGCCCCTCAGCGTATCGTTGCCGTCTCCTCCATAGAGAAGATCGATCCCCAAACCGCCTACAAGCTGGTCGTTGCCCCCCAGGCCGTTTAGAGTGTCGTTTAAGCTGGTGCCGATCAGAACGTCGTTCAAGCTGGTGCCGGTGAACACATTCTGTGCGGCCAGTGCCCGCACCTGGCCGTTGTAGGTGATGTACTCAAAATTGGCCAGCGTCGCACCGGGCCGCAAGCCATCGTAGTCCGCCTGGCTGCTTACCAGCAGCGTATCGCTGCCGGCCCCCCCGTTATAGATGGCTTGGCTGCCGCCGTAGTAGACGACGTCGTTGCCAGCTCCCGCATCCAGCGTATCCTGCTGCCCGCCGCCCCTCAGCGTATCGTTGCCGTCTCCCCCGTAGAGAAGATCGATCCCCAAACCGCCTACAAGCTGGTCGTTGCCCCCCAGGCCGGTTAGAGTGTCGTTTAAGCTGGTGCCGATCAGAACGTCGTTCAGGCTGGTGCCGGTGAACACATTCTGTGCGGCCAGTACCCGCACCTGGCCGTTGTAGGTGACGTACTCAAAATTGGCCAGCGTCGCACCGGGCCGCAAGCCATCGTAGTCCGCCTGGCTGCTTACCAGCAGCGTATCGCTGCCAGCCCCCCCGTTATAGATGGCTTGGCTGCCGCCGTAGTAGACGACGTCGTTGCCGGCTCCCGCATCCAGCATATCCTGCTGCCCGC
>NZ_JAQUZF010000010.1:0-3900 GCF_028691475.1 Anaeromusa sp. | reverse complement strand
AATTGGCCAGCGTCGCACCGGAGCGCACGGCCTCGTAGTCCGCCTGGCTGCTTACCAGCAGCGTATCGCTGCCAGCCCCCCCGTTATAGATGGCTTGGCTGCCGCCGTAGTAGACGACGTCGTTGCCAGCTCCCGCATCCAGCGTATCCTGCTGCCCGCCGCCCCGCAGCGTATCGTTGCCGTCTCCCCCGTAGAGAAGGTCGATCCCCAAACCTCCCACAAGCTGGTCATTGCCTCCCAGGCCGTTTAAGGTGTCGTTGAGACTGGTGCCGGTAAGATTATCATTGCCGCTGGTGCCGTTGAATACATGCTGCGAGACCAACGCCCTCACCTGCCCGTTGTAGCTAACGTATTCGACTCCGCTCACGCAACTAGACAAAGCCAGCGTATTGTATGTGCTGCTGTCAGATGCTATAACTGTATCGCTGCCAGATCCGCCCACCAAGGTGTCTGCATTGTCATAAATTAAAACATCATTACCGTCCCCGCCATCCAACACATCCCCCTGGATTCCTCCATCCAGCGTGTCGGCGCCGCTGCCGCCGTAAAGCAAATCGCTTCCAGCCATTCCCTGCAGAAAGTCTGCGCCATTTCCTCCCTCTAGGCGATTGCCGACAGAATTTCCTGTCAACGTATCATTTCCATTACCGCCAACGGCATTTTCAATAAGTGAGCGGGCATCATTGTTATAAAGCAAGGCATTGGCCACGCTCCCCCTGGCCACATGGCCATAGTAGTCTAAAGCTGCCAATTGAGAAGAACTAAACGTACTCCATTCTCCCGGATTTAAATTTACAGCTACCCCTGTCTGGTAAGCAGATAAATCGTATGTATCGTTGCCTCCGCCATCCCATACGGTTTCAAAAATTTTAGACGTTCCCGGCTGCCACCGATACACTGTATTACCTGCATTATAAGTAAAGTTAGCCCCATACATATATTGCACTGCAGCAATATCACTCATCATCGGCGTTGTGGCATACGAGTTGGAATAATTTGTATATCCACCTGTCACCGAAGCGCCAATATAGCTCCGATAGCTCATGACGGAAAATTCCATATCATCACTTGCCAAATCGCAAACCACACCGCGCGCAGAATCATGTGGGTGTTTCAAACCCAATGTGTGTCCTAGTTCATGAACAAACGTAATGTAATCATAGGTGCCTACTATCGGATTGTCCGGCGCATAGGTGCCAGTCCCAAACCATACGTCACCCCCAGCTTCACTGTAACTAGGATAATAAGCCCACGAGGTAGTAGGAGCGCTGCTGCGGGCCAGGCGAATCACCCCACTAGAAGAAGGTTCACTGACCAATGAAAACGTCAGATTGCACACATTCGCCCAAGATTGCAACGCAAGGGTAGCCGCACTTCGCTGCTGCTCGGTAAGGGGCTGAAAACCAATATTATTTTCTCCGCTGCTCGAATAATTAGACGGCCAGCTCGAGCCTACCACTGGAAAACTATACGTCAAAACATTGCTGGACCACTTCACGCCAGAAAGCAGCGAATCAACGCGATTACTGCCGCAAGTAGATGTGGTTGCCGTGGTTCCTTGGGCGTTGCTGCGCCCTGCAATACTGTCCTCACTGTTTTCCGCTGTACGGGCATCTTGCAAATCAACATTCGATAAAACAGTTATTTCTTCGCTCACAAGAACCGCTCCTTTATACAATTCAAATATAGTTATTAATATTTTCGGCATTTTCCACTATATACCTGCTAGTTTTCCATAAATAAACAAACCATCCTTGCTGCCAAACTACGATTACGTCTTTTTAGCAACAAGGATGGTTATCCAAATAAGGTTATTCAAACTTTTTCAAACATACACCTAACCAAAAAACTTTATCAACACAGCTCCCCAAACCTCCACGCGCCATCCACCTGGTAGAATTGGAAAATTCTGCCTTGCATGGAAAAATCCGTATACATACTGATATTGCTGTCCCAGTTTTGAATGCACAGCTGCTCGCCTGCAAGTCCGTTCAAATACAAATTCCCGTCTTGTACGCTCGCGCTCAAATCATTTATAGAAGAAATTCCTTCTCCTAAGAAAATGACATCACTTATGCCATCATCACCAACCCCTGTAACAGTATCACTTCCCATGCCTTGGCCAAAATACACGACATCGCTCCCATCGCCGACAAACAACTGGTCGTTGCCTTGAGCTCCCCACAGCGTATCATCGCCGCTGCCGCCGTAGAGAACATCTGCATCGCCACTACCTTTAAGCCAATCGTTTCCTTCATCCCCATAAAGGGTGTCACTTCCCGGTCCGCCTGTCAGCGTATCGTCCCCCGCCTCGCCGTGCAACACATCATCGCCAGCCCAGCCTTGGAGAAAATCGTCGCCGTTGCCGCCGGCCAATGTATCATCGCCGGCGTACCCGATCATCAGATCCGCCCCTTCAGTCCCTGCCAAAACATCGCTGTTCGACGACGGCTGATTCTGGAACAGCGTAAATGTTTTATCATTGAACTGGATGCTGCCCGGACGCCCGGAGGCCCAGTTGGTGAGCACTAGACTGTCGGCTCCCTGATCGCCATAGACAATCATGAAGTTACCATGATCCATGGTCATATCCCATTTCCATAACGACAGGTTTTGAATAGAAATTCTATCTTGCGCATCTACACCTTGAATCGTATCGACTCCGTCCCCGCTGGAGAACAGGAAGGTATCCCCACCGCTGCCTCCAACCAAGACGTCATTACCCAGCAGCGTGCTGTTGCCGAAACCAGCGACTACGTAATCGTCGCCAGCGCCGCCGTCTTCGTAGTTGTCGCCCCCCCATCCATCAAGAGTGTCATTACCATTGCCGCCTATAAGAGTATCATCTCCCTCGGAACCCCTCAATATATAGTTTCCGTGGGATGCCAACTCCCTCACTTGACCGTTATAACTGATATACTCAATATTCGCCAATGTGGCTGAGCCGCGCAACGACGCATAGTCATTCTGGCTCCAGACATAGAGCGTGTCGCTGCCCGCTCCTCCCTCATACACAGTCTGGCTGCCTCCGTAGTAGAAGACGTCGTTGCCTGCGCCGCCATCAAGCACATCATTACCCAAGCCGCCTATCAGCACATCAGCGCCATCGCCGCCACGCATGGTATCGTTACCGCCATACTCTGAGCCATAGCCGCTTATACTAAGCGATTGCCACTTTACTACCCCTTCGGAGATACCAGTAAGCGTATCATTCCCGGCGCCTCCGTCCATGAGGTCATTCCCATTGCCTCCCAGGAGATAATCATTCCCGCCCAATCCATTCAGCGTATCTTGTCCTGCACTACCGCCTAAAACCTCGCCAGCGCCAGTGCCATTCAGGCTGTCATTATTGTCCGTTCCCGCATAAGGCGACGCGGTATTTCCTAGCGCACGCGCAAAGCCCTGCCAATACACATACTCCACGTTTTGCAACCGGTCGGATTGTGCCGCTTCTAAATACGTAGTTTCTTCCGCCGCAACAAGGGTATCACTGCCGCTGCCTCCATCGACAAACTGGTTCTGATACCCGCAGAACAAGATGGCGTCATTGCCATCATTTCCATAAATGAACCCATTAACATGACCGCTTACAAAATCATCGCCGAGACCGCCCCGCACGGTTGAATTTGGGGAAAAAGCTAAAATTTTATCCGCGTCATTCCCACCATCAACCAGCACACCATTGCCCAAATAGCTATTTATATAATCCTCTCCAGCTCCACCCAGCAGCGTACTGTTAGTGGCATACTCTGCGTAAATAAAGTCAGCGTCATTGCCTCCGTCTAAAAGAACCTGGTTTCCGTAAATACCATAGAGACTATCCGCCCCGGTGCCTCCCAGCAGCGTACTGTTGACGGCAAGAAAGGAGGAGACATAGTCAGCGTCATTGCCCCCGTCCAA
>NZ_JAQUZF010000105.1:0-9383 GCF_028691475.1 Anaeromusa sp. | reverse complement strand
AGCTGGAGCTGTCGGCTGTACTGCAATACTTGCGGCCAGTCGCCTTTTTCGTAAGCAATAACCAGATCCAGCAGCTGGCGCAGTGTGTTGGGGTGGCCTAGCAAAGCTTGGCAGACATCGTCTGGAATGGGGAGATAGGAAAGAATATTTTTGAGCGGTCGTCCTAAAAATGCATCTAAAAGTGAAAACAAGCCGGTAAAGAAGAAATAATCAGGAGGCATAGAGGTTGAAAGATGTTCGGCTAAGAGTTCGCAATGCCGGCCGCGGATAACGGCGAGATGCAGGAGCTCCGGGGGCTGCTCGCTGCTGAGACTGCGCAAGGTTACTAAGGCAATCCACTTGGATAGTTCCCTTTGCCCTAACAGAGCCGCCGCATGGCGGATAGAGTGAACCGGCGAATGAAAGCCGAAAAAAGCGGAATTGGCGTATTTTAACAGTTGGTAGGATAAGGCCATATCTCGTTTGACAATAGCTTCGAAGCGATGAACATTGACAATACGGGCGTGAAGCTCGCGGGAAAGATATAGGTGGTGGGCGCTGACAATGGGAATTTCTTTTTGAGAAAGTACGGTGGGTTTGCTGAAAAAGTAACCTTGAAAATAAGTATAACCTTGGGTGCGGGCCTGCAAGAACTCGTCTTTGGTTTCTATCTTTTCCGCTAAGAAACGCGGATGATAGATGCCATGGCGGTAGAGAAAGCTTTTAGTTTGCAAACTTTTAGCATCGCGAAAATCTACTTTGATAATGTCGGCCATGCTGGCCAACGGCAGCCACTCCGGTGACGGGATGAAATCATCAAGCACCAGCCAATAGCCGTCTTTTTTTAATTGCACGCAGGCGTCGATAACCTCTTGCGTGGGGGAGACTGTTTCCAGAATTTCAACGGCCAGTACATCTGGCGGCAAAAGCTGCGGAACTTGCTGCTGAAGCAAGGACGCGCTAAAATTAACGAAGGCTTTTTTACCTTCGGTAATGGTATCAATGCCCATTTGCAGGAAGACATTCACCAAAACTTCTTTGGTCGCTTGATTATCGTCGACATATTCAGCTTGGTTGAGCTCACTGTTGCGAAAAAGCAGTTCATAAGCGACTACTTGGGATTGGGTATTGAAAATTGGTTGTCTGGCTACAAATATATCCATTGTTCGTTCCTCGTCGCAGCGTGGGCTGCCTAGTGGGTGTTGCCGTCAGTAAAATAGAGAGGCGGGATAAAGCGTAAGGGGCGGACTAGATGGTTTCCCTGTAGATCCAAGACTTCTTTTTCCGGGGTTTGTACAACCAGCGAATGTGTGCCGGTTAATTCCCAAAAAAGAAGCTGTGCGAAACGGCCATCAGTCAGCTCCAGCCATTCTCCGGCAAGATGATTCTGCATAAGCTTCAGGAAAGCTTGTCCGCAGTGCGTATCTAGCTGGCCGGAGAGAATCGAGCTTTGGATTTCATCTAAGGCTACAAACGCACTATGCTGGGTGCCGTAGCTTTTTTGCGAAGTCATGGCGTCGTATACGTCGGCTATGGCGATGATTTTGGCAAAAACATGCGTTTTATCGCTCTTGGTATGCAGGGGGTAGCCGCTGCCGTCTAAGCGCTCATGATGCTGCAGAACGCCCATGAGAACAGGTAAGTCGTATTCTTTTTGCTTTTGAAGAAACCGAAAGCCTAGAAGGGAATGCAAACGAACTTTTTCCTTCTCATCTTCCGACAAGGGCTGTTGCTTACCCAGCACTTCCAAAGAAATGCGCACCTTTCCTACGTCGTGCAGCAGCGCCGATAGCGTCAGCGCCTGCAGCCGTTCTTCGGAAAAATCGCATTGCTTGCCGATTAGGGCGGAAAGAAGAGCGACATGCAAGGTGTGATGGAATATATAGGGAGAATTCCGCGGGTGCAAATGCAAACAGCGCAGCACCTGCACAGGGGAAGCGGTTAAAACAAGGATATCGCCGGCCAAGGTATTAAGAAGCTCTTTCTCCAAGCGGCTGTGTAAACGGGCTGAAGAGAAAATATGTTTTGTTTCCTCAAGCAAACGACGATAATGCATGCTTAATTCGCTTTGAGGAGATTGACTCCAAAAAGCATCCCAAAGCATTTGAAAAGGAGCCGACGATGTAATGGGTTCTTTTCTTGGAGACAAGTCTAAAACCGGTTCTGGTTCTGCAAACGCTTCTTCTATATAAGGAAACTCCGGCTCGTTCGCTATGTTTTCTTCCGGCAGATTTGGCGAACGGTCTTCCCAAATAGTAACTTGCATGATAAGCAAGTTTTGCAAGAGGGAAATGTGCTTGGCCGATAAAACCACTCCCTGGCTGAGCAGCATTTTCCCGTTGAAGTCATAGACCGGCGAAGCTAGTCGCATACCTGCTATAAACCCGCAGATAGTATGGGAAAAACCGACAAAAGACGGGAAAGGCTGGGAAGCTAGAGGATAAGCCGGTTAGAAGGGCTTTTCTGCGGCGCGCGGATCCGCAGATAGTTTGGGAAAAAATGAAGGGCTGTGGACAAATGGCGGCGCGGTGTCCTCGATTGAAAGACACGACGGCGAGACCCTTCAAACCCTCTTCAATACTGGTTCAAAGGCGTTTTAGGGGCGGGATTTCGGGGCCTGGCGGCGGCGATTGCGGCGAACGATTGGCGAACCATTGGCGAACTAAAACAAAAAAAGCCGTCGAAGCTGATTCCATAAGGGTTTCAGGCATTCGTGGCTGTATTGGAGTAAGGAACTTTTAAAACATTTACGTTTAGTATAAAAATGCATTAAATTGAATAAATATATAATTATGATCTTAATTTGGACAATAGTCTTTTTACGCCAACTTTTTCATCAAGAATCATCGCTTTTTCAAAATAACATATAGCAGAATCTTTATTGTTGCACTTTAGATATATTTCCCCCAGTAGTTTGTTGACGCGTGATTGTGTATGCTCCGACATGGATTCATCAAAAGAGTGGAATAGTAAGAAAAGAACATCTTTATAATCATCTATATTGTTTGTTGATATGCTTTTTGCTTTTTCTTTTGCTAAATCAAATGCCAGATATCCTTTTGCCCCTTCTTCTCGATCATGAAGCCAAATTTCTTCATCCAAGAAAACGCCTTGAAATGTGTATCTATAAAACTTATCGTCTTTGCTATATAAATGTATTATATTATTTTCTGCGTCGAAATGGTATTTTTTAGCCCAGCCAGATAAAGGAGAAAATTTACTTATTTGTTCCCCGGAATCCAGGTCGTAAATAAAGAGACTATTGGCATCGGGGCTATTTTCGGTATGACAGGTTTGAAAACATGCATACCTTCCATTATCAGATATGCCATTATTTAAGAGGTTTGCATTAACAGATTTTTTTAATAGAAGGTTTCCTTTAAAGTCAAAGGCATAGAAAGTTCCATTAAGTTTGTCTCCAAACATCAAATCATTAATTATAAAAGTGCCATTATCAGCAGCTTGTCCGTCAGTAGGTCTTTCCATTTTATCAAAAAGTAGGATTTTTTGCCCGGAAAGTAATGCAAAACGGCCATGCCCATATTCTCTAAAGCCAGAACACTCTCCATAATAATCTGAATCTGAGCAAGCAATTGAATACAGACCGTTTGGAGACGTTTTGTATGCTCCGTAAAACAAGGGGGTTGTGATGTGTACAAACCCCTTGTTTTCGTTCCGTTGCTGATCGTGGTAGACGATGTTTTGCACGTTCATATAATTCACTACCTTTTCAATCAAGAATCCTCTATATCCTCTTCCTTGTTGTCGTACTCTTCGCAGTGTTTTCTAAAAGCATTTTCAAACTGAACTATTGCCCAGCCTCGCAAGTTAGGATTGTCGCTTCCCATAATCTCTTTTAAAACATTAATCATTCGTTTTAAATCGGGGTCAGAAATGGTCTCGATTATTTTTATTTCCTCTGGCGTATTCAAATATTGCATTAAAAGATGTTTTTCAGCTATATCATATTTGCGCGAAGGAGGCAAGGAACAATAATACTTCCATATATCCGGTAATTCCTTAAGTAATTCCTCGGCTCTTTTTAAAGCTTTATCAATTGTTTCTGTCGTATAAAGGGGGTCTGGCCCTGGCCCCGAACCGAGCAAGAGCCAATCAGCGGAAACATGACAATATTTAATAATAGATATTACAGTTTCGACGGAAGGGTAAAACTTATCTTTCTCCATCTCGCTAAGATTACCTTGTGAAATCCCGATAACATCAGCGAATTTCTTCTGTGTTAGACGGAAATGCTTTCTAAGATCTTTTATTCTTTTACCTACCGTATCATCAGTAACTGACAAAAAATCACCTCCTATTGAATAAAAAATCTATAAACAGATAAAATGCCATTGAAAATATCTGTTATTAAATATATAATAAATGTGTAGTTAAAAAAATAGCAACTCTGGAATGTTTAGCTATGAACCCCTTAAAAAACCCGTTCTGACTAACGGGAGAAAAGTGAGGTAAGTAAATGAAACAATTGCAAAAAGTATTTAATTACCAAGGGCAGCAGGTACGTACCGTAAACGTTAATGGCGAACCGTGGTTTGTGGCTAAGGATGTTTGCGGTGTTTTAGAAATGGCAGATGTTTCGATGACACTACAACGACTTGATAATGATGAAAAGGCTACAAGCTCAATTTGTACCCCTGGTGGTTGCCAGGAAACGTCAATTATCAACGAACCCGGCCTATACTCTCTCATCCTTGGTAGCCGCAAACCAGAAGCTAAACCCTTTAAACGTTGGGTTACACATGAGGTATTACCTAACCTCAGAAAAAGTGGCAGCTATACCATGGACGAAGACCCAGTTTCCACAGTTGACCAGGTAATTATCGAATTGTCTAAACGGTTGACGCTAAGCGAAATTGTTACTTTATTCGAAACTAGACTTGCAATGGAAGACAATCAATACAATGGCGAAGCAATCGAAGTGTTTATTCAACGTAAAAAAACCGGCAAGCGTAGCCATTGCAAAGTGGAAAGCAACAAGTTTGCAGATGAAGTAAAGTCCATGATTGATGACGGGTTTACTTACCAAGAAATTGCAAATGTCTTTCAAGAACGTGGCGTTGATATTAGTCGTTCATCCGTTGGCCGATATGGGCAGCGGTATTTAAAAGAAAAAAACCGTCAGGAACCATTTGCTCCCAATAGTTTGAAATTGATAAGTCTAGTAAGATCGCTGGAAGGAGAAATGGCTGAAATGCGCAGCCTTATCGAAAAACAGCCAGTTAAAATTGGTGAGTTGATTCTCAAAAGTGCCAAAAGAACTCTTGACGAGTAACCGCCCTAAACTGCTTTTACAAGCAAGTTTCAATTTCCACTAAGGAGTAACAGTGAAGGCCGGTCGGGGGAGATTTGTCTCCCCTCCAGTTCAAGGAAAGGAGGGAAAGTGCATGGCACTTTACACAGTTCGCACCTGGGGCGGAAACGTCTATACCGTAGAAGCTGACAACGGAACACAGGCAAAACGATTAATTTGTAAAAGATTAGGCCGGGTAGCTTCCGCACCGCTAATCGGTATCAAAGGCATGACTGCAAACAGAGTAAAGTGATTTTAATCCTTATTAAAACATCATTTAAGGAGGCTTCAAAACAATGAAACCTAGAGAAATTCTTGCTGCTTTGATGATGGCCGATGTTCGCCCATATAAAATTGCGAAAAAATGTCATGTGACTCCGCCAATGGTATACCATGTTATTCATGGCCGTGCTAAAAGCCGCAAAATTCAAGATGTTATAGCCGAAGCTATCGGCAAAGACATCAATGAAATTTGGCCGCAATGGGCAGCCGGTGTTGCATGAAAGGAAAAATGAAGTATGGGCACAGAATGGGAACCGCCTCGCAAGCATCTCCCATTCTGCAACCCGGCCAATATGATTGAAAAACAATCATATTTTTAATTATACCCTATCTGACCGTTTTCAAAAAATATTTTCATATTTATTATATCTCCCTCATTTGGAGGTGCACAATGGCAAACCACAAACGAAAGCCAGACAACGATCAAAAAAATCAACTTAGCTTATTTGACATGATTGAGGATATTAATCCCCAAAAGTTTGACACCCCGTATTTTCAGACTGAAACGAAACCATTAGGCTTACGGATAAAAGAAGGTATTAGTGAAGCAATGAAAAACAGCGGCCTTAAACGCTATGCAATTGCTGGACAAATGACTGAATACCTGGGAATAGAAATTACTGAAAGTATGCTAAACAGCTGGACGGCAGAATCCAAAGAAGGACACCGCATGCCAGCGGAATATTACCCTATATTCTGCAAGTTGACTAAGGATTACACCATAATGGATATCCTAACTGCTTCGGCTGACGGGCGCATGGTGAAGTCCGAAGAAATCTACCTGCTGGAAATGGGCCGCCTACAACAGGCGGAGAAAACCATCCGGCAAAAACAAAGCCAACTGCAGCGCGAATGGAACCGCGCGCGAGGAGGTGAACGGCAATGAAAAACCGCTTCCTCTGCCTGGGCATCCGCCGGGCGGGAATGACTACCATTGCCTATGTGGAGAATGGCCAGGCGATCGTCAAGACCCTGCCTTCCTTACCAAAACCGTCCTCTCGTCCGCTCCCGAAAGGGGCGGAACGTCATGGCTGACATGCTGCTCACGGTAGCAGAAACGGCGGCACTGCTGGAAGTCGGCGAACGCGCTGTTCAGAAAAATGCGCTTCTTGGAAAGTACGGCAAACTGCGCTATACGGACATAACGAAAGGCGGCAATGGAGGCAAGGCGCTCCGAATATCCTTGGACGCTCTGCCAGAAGCATATCAGGCCAAGTACATTGAAGAACACGGTCTGGGTGCGCAAGTAGAAGCCGCTGAAAGTATCTACCCGTATGATATGGCTCCACAATGGGCGCGCGAAAAGGCGCACCGCAACCATTTTATCCTAGACGAATACGAAGAATTTATCCGGTTCCGCAAGGGCAGCAAGGTGGAGTTGACCAACGAATTCGTGGAAGACTGGAACCGGCAAAACCCAAGCGAAACCATATCAAAAACGACTTTATACCGCTGGCAAAGCGGGTACCGAAAAGAAGGTATTTCCGCCCTGCTGCCCGCCTACGGACAGCGCAAGGGCAAGCGCTCTTCCATCAGCGACGAGCTCATGGTCGAGTTCATCCGGTTGCTGAAGAAGAACATTAAAATCAGCGAATGCCGCCGGGTGCTGGAGGTCATGGCCAAGAAGAACGGCGACACCTGCCCAAGCGACGACACGCTGCGGCGGATTGCCAAGGAACTGCCGATGGCGGTGCTGGTGGCCATGCAGGAAGGCAAAAAAGCCTTTTACAACAAGTGCCAGACGTTCACCAGGCGCGATCCGGCCAGTGTGCGAGGCGGTCAGGTATTCGTCGGCGACCATCGGAAATTCGACTTCTTCATTCTGGGGCCGCGTAACACCTGGGTACGGCCATGGGTAACGGCGTGGATGGACATGCGCAGCGGCAAGCTGGTCAGCTGGCTGGTGACGCTCAACCCGAACACGGACACCATCACATCCACTTTCGCCGATGCGGCGCTGGACCCAGCCATCGGACTGCCCCGCGAAATCTACATCGACAATGGCCGCGACTATTGCAACAGCCGTTTTGCCGGTCGAGGTTTCCGGGAAAAGAAAGCGGCGCTTGACGCCGATCGGCAGCGCGTGGTGCCGATGATGGAACGGCTGGACGTCATTGTCCACTTTGCCATCCCGGAAAACGCCCGCGCCAAGAACATCGAACGCGTGGCCTTTCTGAACATGTCGAACTGGTTCTGCCCGTATTTTGACACCTACTGCGGACGCAATACTGCTTCCCGACCGGAGGAATTAACAGACAAGCTCAAGGGCGACGCCAACAAGGCCAAGTACAATGTCACACTGGAACAGCTGACGGAAATCTTCGACGGCTATGTCCGGCACATCTATAATAAACGACCATCCCAAGGCAAGGGCCGGGAAAACGAATGCCCGGACGAAACCTTCATCCGGACACGGCTGCCGGTACGGCAAACGACCGAAGCGGTGCTGATGCACTTCATGCAAAAGAGAACTGGCCGCTTCCGGATCGGGCGCAACGGCATCACCTTCCAGGGCCGCGAATACTATTCGCCGGACACGATCCTGCACAAGGGCAAAGACGTGGTTATCAGCCAACGCCAAGGCGACCCGAACAATATCTTTGTTTTCGACTTGGACGAGCGTCCGCTCTTCAAGGCCACGGCGGTGGGCTCCATCGACGGACTCCACGCGGACAGCGAAACGATGCACGCCGAAGGCTCACGCAAGAAAGCCGAATGGGAAGCCGTCAAGGCTCACCCGGCCTATCAAATCGCCCAAAGCGGCGACGCGCCGAGCATGGCGGAAATCGTGGCCCTGTTCAAGGAATACGGCCCCAAGTCGCCTGACCCGAAACCGACCACCGTCACGGAAATGGCTCCGGTACCGGCAGAACTGCGCGACGCGCTGCGGTATAACCAACAGCAAGCAACCGGCACGGACGGCATGAGTGTCTTTGAAATGATGGCCGGTGCCAAGATTGAACGACGGAAGGGGGATTGACCGCTACGAAAAACCTAGAAAAATTCACTACCGAGGTGCATGTCTGGGCCAATGCTTTCCTAGCATCCGGCGAAATATCACAGAGGGCGCTTGCTAAGCAAGCCGGTATTTCAGGAGCTTCCCTTTCGGCCTTTTTGGCTGGCACCTACCAGGGAAGTAGTGAGAACGTAGCCAAGAAACTCCTGCCGGTGCTGGAAGCCAGCAAAGCGCGGGAAGCTGCCGTACGGTCGGTCAGGGAACCGGAAATCATCGAAACGGCTGTTATGCGGGAAATCTACTTTGGTTTAAAATATGCCTCTGACCGCAACGACATCATTGTCATTTACGGCGCGCCGGGCATCGGCAAGACTGTTTCTTTGGAAAGCTACATCAAGACCAACCCGACCGCCCTGTTCATGACCGGCAGCCCCAACATCCGGAGCGGACGCGACATCATGGAAGAGCTGCTGGAGGCCATGGGCAAGAAAACGCAGGGCCGGAACAAGTTCTTGGAAAAGAGCATCATCAGCGCCCTGAAAAACTCCAACCGCATGATCATTATTGACGAAGCTCACTTCCTCCGCCTGGACGGACTGGAAACCCTGCGCCGCATTTATGACGCAACCAAGTGCCCGCTGGTCCTGGTCGGCAATCCGAAAATCATGGAGATCATCACCGACCAAAACAAGACCGTCACAGGGCAATTTTTCTCCCGCTCTGTTCGGATTGATTATTTCACGGTTTCAGAACCACCTGTTCTCCTGAACGGAACCGAAGGTTCACGCCAATGATACCGCTGGTTTTTAATTGGATACCGCCCCGTTGCAGAGCGGTATCCATGGCGGGATGCTT
>NZ_JAQUZF010000104.1:0-9622 GCF_028691475.1 Anaeromusa sp. | reverse complement strand
CTTCTACAAAATAGGTCAAATGCAAAATGTCCAATGGGTTCACGCCTTTCGAAAGGTAGGATTTTTCTTCCCACTTGCATTGTACTGCACTTGCTGGAGGAAAGAAAATTCTTCTTGGGAATGAGCGGTATGCCGCAAAGAGATGGGGGGCGGTGAGACGTAGCGAACGGGGATTAAACAAGAGTCGCTGGAGGGTACGGAGAACGGAACAAAGAGGAACAGAGTAAGCAGAGGGATTTAGAGAAAATACGGGGATGGGTTTGAATAAAAAACAACCAGCTTGCGCAGGGCGCAAGCTGGTTCGTGCTTTCTAATCTTCTCTGTTCTCCTCTGTTCCTCAGTTACTCTGAGTTTCGTACCTTAGACCGAACGGATTTCTTCTTCTTTGGCGGCGAGAGGAGTCGTGCGCAGGATGGGGTGGTGCAAAGGCTTTAAGGCGCCATATTCCAGTTCGCTGTAGGCAGTGATGCCATGCTCGCTGAGATCCAGGCCTTCGTGTTCATCCTCGACGGAAACGCGGATGCCGCAGATGGCTTTGAGGGCGCTGAAAGCAGCATAGGTGGCGCCGAAGCCCCAGAGGGAAACGGCCAATACGCCTAGAAGCTGGATGAAAAGCAGATCTGTGCCGCCGCCATAAAGGAGGCCGCCCTTTTCGGCAAAAACGCCGACAGCAACGGTGCCGAAGGTGCCGCAGACGCCGTGTACGGCGATGGCGCCGACCGGGTCGTCCGCCCGCAAGGAGTCAAAGAAGGGAACGGCGGCAATGATGAGCACGCCGGCAATGGCGCCAATCACGATGGAACTGATGGGCTCTACGTACGCGCAACCGGCGGTGATGGCCACAAGACCGCCCAGTGCGCCGTTGATAGCCATACTAGGGTCGGCTTTGCCGTAACGGAAAAGTGTTAAAAGCGTAGCGGCCATGCCGCCGGCTGCGGCTGCCAGGTTGGTGTTGACGGCGATGCGGGCAATGTTGGTATCAAGACCAGACAGGGTGCTGCCGGGGTTGAAGCCGAACCAGCCAAACCAGAGGATGAAGGCGCCCAGGGCTGCCAACGGCAGGTTGTGACCGGGCATGACGTTGGCGCTGCCGTCTTTGTTGAAACGACCAGTACGGGGGCCAAGTACCCAAACGGCAGCCAGAGCGGACCAGCCGCCCAAGGCATGAATGGCGGCGGAACCGGCAAAATCTAGCATGCCCAGCTGGTTCAGCCAGCCTTCGCTGCTCCAGACCCAGTGGCCAGCCAGGGGGTAGATGACAACGGTAGCTACAAAGGAAAAGATAATATATGGCGCGAATTTCATGCGTTCCGCCACGGCGCCGGAAACAATGGTAGCCATGGCGATGGCGAAAGCAGCCTGAAAGAGCCAGAAAGCGTAGATGGGAATCTTCAGATTCAAATGGGAGAGGTCACCGCTGACCCAGAAGCCATTCGTGCCAATGAGGCCGGCGGCATCGGCGCCGTACATGAGGGCGAAACCGGCGGCAAAATATCCAAGCATGCCGGCAGCGCAGTCTACAAGCACCTTCATAATAATATTAAGGGAATTGCGGCTTTGAATAAAACCGGCTTCCAGCATGGCGAAGCCTGCTTCCATTAAGAAAACAAGGGCGGCGCAAAGAAGCACCCATACAGTGTCTAAACCTACTGCCAGAGAATGTACTGAGATTTCCATGTTTTGTCCTCCTTGATTAATGTATACAATAAAAACAAAAAAACCAGTAACAAACACGAAGCTTCCGTAAGGAAAATTCTTCGTGTTTATTACTGGCTACGTCGCCACTATGTCGGCATGTGACAACTATATCATGAAAAAATAGCTTTGCCTAGATGGTTTGTAAAAAAAATCAAGAACGCGTAGGTTCTTTGATGGCGTCCGGTCCTTCTTCGCCCGTGCGGATGCGGACTGCGTTGACTAAGGGGTGAATGAAAATTTTGCCGTCGCCAATTTCGCCGGTGCGGAGGACGCGCTTCGCGGTTTCGACTACGCGTTCGACAGGGACCTCACAAACGACGGTTTCCACTTTGATTTTAGGCAGCAAATTAATGGCGTACTCATGGCCGCGGTATACTTCGGTATGGCCTTTGGTGGAGCCATAGCCGAAAACCTGGCTGACTGTCATGCCGGTAACGCCGATGGCGTTAAGAGCTTCTTTTAATTCATCCAGCTTATGAGGGCGGGTAATGATTTCTACTTTGGTAATGGCATCCATGTAAGTACCTCCATTATTTTATGTTGCGTTTATCGTATTATATTTGAAACAAAATCTACGTGCGTCTTGAAAAAGTTAAAAGCGACTTATGCTTTTTATAAAGCATGTACCTTCTTAGTGTAAACGATTTTGGGTGCGGAAGCAATTAGGAAACGTGCGGCAAAAGCAGGAAAGACTGGCATGAAAGACGTTCTTCATGTACAATGAGAAAGGCATCGCTTCTTTAGCGCGGTGCTGGAAGAAAACAATCAATGGGAGACGGTAGAATGGAATATATTTTGAATATCGTTGGACCGATGCTGGAAGGCACGGTTGTTACGCTGAAAATGTTTTTTGTTACGATTGTGCTTTCGCTGCCCTTAGGATTGGGGCTGGCTTTGGGACGCATTTCCCGCTATGGCTGGCTGCAACGCTTTATCGGCATGTATATCTGGCTTTTTCGCGGCACGCCCTTGATGCTGCAGCTCTTGTTTGTCTATTTTGCATTGCCGCTGATACCCTATGTGGGCGTGAAGCTGTCTGATTTTTCGGCTGCCATGTTGGCTTTTGTGCTGAATTACGCAGCATACTTTGCGGAAATATTCCGGGCGGGCATTCAGTCCATTGAAAAGGGTCAATACGAAGGCGCCAAGGTGCTGGGCATGAACTATGTGCAGACCATGCGCCGTATTGTTTTGCCGCAGGTTATACGCCGCGTGCTGCCGCCGATTAGTAATGAGACCATCACGTTGGTTAAGGATACTTCTTTGATTTACGTGTTGGCTATGGATGATTTGCTGCGTACGGCGCGGGCCTTGGTGCAGCGAGATTTCAGCACGACGCCGTTTTTGGTGGCGGCTGTGTTTTATCTGGTCATGACCTTGGTGCTCACTTGGGGCTTCCAATGGCTGGAAAAACGCTATAATACCTACGAAGAATAGGCGGTGACAATAATGAAGATGATTCGAGCCATTGATATACATAAGCAGTTTTCCGGCGTAGAAGTGCTCAAGGGCATTTCGCTGGAGGTAGAAAAAGGCGAGGTTGTCGCCATCATCGGACCGTCCGGTTCGGGGAAAAGTACGTTTTTGCGTTGCTTGAACCGCTTGGAGCAGATCGACAGCGGTTTGCTTGAAATTGAAGGAGAGCAGTTGGCTGGTCCGGGACCTGGCGGCGCTTGCCAATACGCGGATGAAGGCCGGGCCAGACAGATATGCAGTAAAATGGGCATGGTGTTCCAGCACTTTAATTTATTTCCTCATTTGACGGTGCTGCAGAACCTGCTCGAAGCGCCGATGACGGTAAAGAGCATGAAGAAAGACGAGATTTTGCCGTTGGCGGAAGAGCTCTTGAATAAAGTAGGCTTGCTGGTGAAAAAAGACAGCTATCCTTCCAGTTTGTCCGGCGGGCAAAAGCAGCGTGTAGCCATTGCCCGGGCCTTGGCGATGCAGCCGGATATTATGCTTTTTGACGAGCCGACTTCGGCGCTCGATCCGGAACTGACCGGAGAAGTGCTGAAAGCCATGCGGCAGCTGGCGGAAGAACGTATGACCATGGTGGTGGTTACTCACGAAATGGGTTTTGCGCGAGAAGTAGCCAATCGGGTTATTTTTATGGATCAAGGGGAAATCGTGGAAGAAGGCTTGCCGGAGCAGATTTTTCGCGCGCCCCAACAGCAGCGGACGCGGGAGTTTTTGGACAAGATCCTGTAGGTTTGTCAGCGAGGAGGTGCGTCATGGCTGGTGAAAAAGAGGGGATTTCCTCAGTGGATCGGGCGCTGGAAGTGCTGCTTGTACTGCAAAATTACGGCCAAGAGATGGGCGTAACGCAAATCGCCGCAGCGATGGGTCTGCATAAAAGCACCGTGCACCGCACGTTGGCGACGCTGGAGCAAAAAGGCTTTGTGCAGCAGAATATGCAAACCGGACGGTATTGGCTGGGGTTGAAGCTGTATTCCATTGCCATGACCATGCGAGAAAAGCTGCCTATCAACCGTATTGCCAGACCTTATGCGCAAGAACTTGCAGACGCCTTTAGCGAAGGGGTGCATTTAGCGGTGCTGGATCGCAGCAGCGAAGAGTATCCTCGGCAGATTGTTATTGATAAAATTGAAAGCCAAAAAATTCTCAGCTTGACGCCGCCTGTTGGCTCGACAACGCCAGCGCATTGCTCGGCTTTGGGGAAATGCCTCTTGGCCTATGCTGGGGAAGCGTTTTTGAATCGTTTTTTAGAGCATCCTTTACCGGCTTTTACCGAAAAAACCATTACGTCTTGGGATGTGCTGCAGCAAGAATTGGCGGAGATACGCCGCGGCGGTTATGGTACGGATAAGGACGAGCTGGAATGGGGACTTACTTGCATTGCCGCTCCGATCTTGGGAGCATCCGGTGAAATTGTTGCGGCCATTAGCCTTTCGGGACCGTCTTCGCGCATTCAGGGCGAGCAGAAAGCGCAGATTATTGCTGGCGTCCGCCGGGCTGCCGCCGCCATCTCTCGTGCTATGCAGTAATATTAGGGGTTGTTATTTTGTTTACCTCTTCCACAAAACGTATTTTGGGGATTGAGATTCTTTGACCGCTCTGCTACAATATAGACAAGTTAATTCTGACAATAAAAAAAGCGTTCTTAGATTGCATTCTAAAAGCGCTTTCTTTTTACAAGAAAAAAGGAACAACGTTCCGTTGGTCGGAACAAGGAGGGCGTATGGAGCATATTTTAGCAATCAATCCAGGAGCGACATCTACTAAAATTGCCTTATTTCAAGGCGAGACGCTTTGCTTCAAAGAGACCGTAGAGCACAAGGAGGAAGATCTGGCGCATTTTGCGACGGTGTTTTCTCAGCATGGGTATCGGTTGAAGCTGATCGTTGACATGTTAGAACAAAACGGCTTTTCTTTAGAGCAGCTGCAGGCGGTGGTGGCTCGCGGCGGGCTGCTTAAGCCTCTTTTGGGCGGGACTTATGCCGTCAACGAAGCGATGCTTGCTGATTTGCAGCAGGCGCAGCGAGGCGAGCACGCTTCCAATCTTGGGGCGGCTATGGCCCAGGATTTAGCGGAGAAACTAGGCATACCAGCGTATATTGTTGATCCTGTGTCTGTGGACGAGCTGGAGCCGGTGGCGCGTATTTCCGGGTTGGCGGAGCTGCCGCGGGTGAGCCTGTCTCATGCTTTGAACAGCAAGGCTGTAGGGAGAAAAGTGGCTTCTCTTTTAGGGAAGGAATATGGGGAAGTTCGGTTAATTGTGGCGCACTTGGGTACGGGGGTTTCCGTATCAGCCCAGCGCTATGGACGGACTGTTGATGTGAACAATGCAATGGATGAAGGTCCTTTTTCACCGGATCGCTGCGGTACGCTGCCGGGCAATCAATTGGTGCGTCTATGCTATAGCGGGCGCTATAGCGAGGCGGAAATGCGGGCCAAGGTGACCAGCCAAGGCGGCATGTATTCTTATCTGGGGACCAAGGATGTGCGAGAGGCGCAGAAGATGGCGGAGGCTGGCGATGCGCAAGCCAAGTTGGTTCTAGAAGCGATGCCCTATCAGGTAGCGAAGGATATTGGCGCTATGGCTGCCGTTCTGGAGGGACAGGTGGACGCTATTGCCCTTACTGGCGGTATTGCTTATGCGGAAGCGATTGTGGCGGACATCCGCCGGCGGGTGGAATTTATTGCACCGGTGTATGTAGTGCCTGGCGAGGAAGAACTGGAGTCGCTGGCGTTGGGAGCTTTGCGGGTACTGCGCGGGAAGGAAGAGGCGCGGCGTTACGAATAAGGTTGGATGCTAAGGAGGAAAAACTATGCTTGAAAACTTTGCCCATGCCTTAGCGGAAGCTAAAAAATCAGGGGCGCAGACGATAGCCGTGGCGGTGGCGCAGGATAAAGACGTGCTGTTGGCGTTGAAGCTGGCTCAGGATGCAGAGATTGCTGAGGCTGTCTTAGTAGGAGATGCTGCGGAAATTAAGCCCATGTTGCAGGAAGTAGGCTTGGCTGCGGATACAAGGATTGTCGACGAGAAGGACCCGGCGCAGGCGGCGTTAAAAGCGGTGTCCTTGGTACGGCAAGGTCAGGCGCAGGTTGTAATGAAGGGCATGCTCAACACTAGTGATTTTCTCAAAGCGGTGCTGCATCCGGAGCAGGGGCTGCGCAGCGGCAGCTTGCTCAGTCACTTAGCGGTTTTTGAGGTGCCTGGAGAAAAACGTCTTTTGTACCATACCGATGGCGGCATGAATATCGCGCCGGATTTGGCGACGAAAAAAGGGATTTTGAAAAACGCCTTGGCCGCGCTGCGCGCGCTGGGCTTAGCGGAACCCAAGGTAGCGGTTTTGACTGCTAATGAGCAGGTGCATCCGAAGATGCAGGCTACTGTAGATGCGCAAGCCTTGGTGGCAGTGGCTGCGGCGGGAGAATTTTCGCCGTGCGTCATCGAAGGTCCCATCGCCCTGGATGTGGCGCTCAATCCGGAGGCGGCTCGGCATAAGGGCATTGCCAGCCGTATTTCCGGTCAAGTGGATTTGTTCTTGATGCCTAATATTGAAACCGGCAATGTGCTGGGAAAATCGCTTTTGTATTATGCAGGCGCGCATATGGCGGGCTTGGTGCTGGGCGCCACCCATCCTATTGTGCTGACGTCCCGGGCGGAGACGCCGGAAGGCAAGCTGCATTCCATTTGTTTGGCCTGTTTGGCTGCAAGAAAGGGGAATTGAGGATGACGAAAATTGTGGTACTGCCGGAATACTGTAAAAGCTGCGGTTTGTGTATTGAAGCCTGTCCCAAACAGGTTTTGGCTCAGGGGGAAAAAACCAACGCTAAAGGGTATTTTCCTGTGACGCCAGTAAAGCCAGAAGCCTGTATCGGCTGCGGCTTATGTGCTACGATGTGTCCGGATATTGCAATTGAGATTTATCGTTAGGAGGCGGCAAGCATGGAGAAAAGACTCATCAAAGGCAATGAAGCCATAGCAGAAGCAGCCATTCGTTCGGGTTGCAAGCTGTTTTTTGGCTACCCTATTACGCCTTCCACGGAAATTGTGGAATATTTGTCGAAGCATCTGCCGGAAGCGGGCGGTCTGGTACTGCAGGGCGAAGACGAGGTAGCGTCTATCAATATGTGTTATGGCGCTGCTGCTACAGGAACGCGGGTTATGACTGCATCCTCCAGTCCTGGTTTTAGCTTGAAGCAAGAAGGGCTTTCCTATCTGGCGGCGACGGAGCTGCCGGTGGTTGTGGTTAATATTAACCGCGCCGGGCCTGGTCTGGGCGGCTTAGGGCCTTCCCAAGCCGACTATTTTCAGTGCACTAAAGGAGGCGGACATGGCGACTATCGCTTGATTGTGCTGGCGCCGTCCAAAGGGCAGGAAATGTATGATTTGACGATGGAGGCCTTCGATTTGGCTGATACGTACCGCACGCCGGTTTTGGTCATGGGAGACGGTTTCTTAGGGCAGATGATGGAGCCTGTGGCTTGCCATCCGTATCAGCCCAAAGAGCTGCCTCCTAAAGATTGGGCGGTTGGCGGCTGCCGAGGCCGGGAAAAACGTAAGCTTGTCAGCTATAGCTTGACGAACGAAGCGGGAGAGGCGAACTGTCTGCGCTGGCAGGAGAAGTTCGCCGCTATTGCGGCAAAAGAGCAGCGTTGGGAAGACTTTTGCGCGGAAGACGCGGAGTATCTGCTTGTAGGGTACGGCACTTGCGGACGTATTGCCAAAAGCGTTGTGTTGGCGGCGCGTCAGCAGGGCGTGAAGTTGGGCCTTATTCGGCCGATTACGCTTTGGCCCTTTCCGCAGCAAGCCTTTGACGGCTTGGCTGGTAAGATTAAAGGAATTATGACGCTGGAACTCAATGCCGGACAAATGATCGAAGATGTGAAGCTGGCGGTTTCCTGCGCTATGCCTGTAGAGTTGTACAACCGCCAAGGCGGCATGCTGCCTTCGGAAAACGAAGTGCTGCAGCATTTTATGCGCACCTTTGCACCGGAATGTCGGAAGGAGGCCTAAAGATATGGAGAGAGTATTTGGCAGACCCCAGGGCTTGACGGAGCTGCCCTTTCATTATTGCCCCGGCTGTACGCACGGTATTATTCATCGTCTCATTGGCGAAGTGCTGGAGGAACTGGATATTGTCGGCGATACCATTGGCGTCGCGCCAGTGGGTTGTGCGGGCTTTTCCCTGGACTTTTTCAGCTGCGATTTCGTTGGCGCCGCGCATGGGCGGGCGCAGGCGGTGGCTACCGGGATCAAGCGTTCCAAGCCGGAGCAGATGGTCTTTACGTACCAAGGGGACGGGGATATTGCGGCTATTGGTACGAGTCACGCCATTCATGTCGCGGCGCGGGGAGAAAAGATCACCTCGATTATGGTGAACAATGCCGTTTTTGGTATGACCGGCGGCCAGATGGCGCCGACAACATTAGATGGGCAAATTACGACTACAAGCCCCAAGGGGCGGGATGCTTCCGTTGTGGGCGAGCCGATCGATCTGCCGAAAGTAATGGCGGCCCTTTCGGGCGCTGCCTATGTAGCAGCGGTGTCAGTGGACTCGCCGCAAAATATTCGTAAAGCGAAAGAGGCGATTCGTCGGGCTTTCAAGGTGCAGCAGGCTGGTCTGGGCTTCGCGTTTGTCAGCATTCTGTCTACTTGTCCGACCAACTGGGGCTTGTCGCCTAAAGACAGTCTCGAGTGGCTGCGGCAGAACATGCTGCCAGTGTATGAAATGGGCGAACTGAAAATGGCCAAGGGGGTAGCCGAATTATGATGGACAAAATTTTGCTGGCCGGTTTTGGCGGCCAGGGCGTTATGTTTATCGGCAAGATTCTGGCTTATGCAGGCATGCTGGATGAGCAGGAGATCTGCTGGATCCCTTCGTATGGCCCGGAAATGCGCGGCGGTACGGCTAATTGCTCGGTCATTGTTTCTTCGGCTGAGATTCATTCTCCAGTGATTGAGCAAGCCGATGCTGGCATTGTGCTCAATCAGCCTTCCTATGAAGCGTTTTTAGGGCGTATCCGTCCCGGCGGCGCGTTGGTGGTCAATTCGTCCATTATCGATACCTCCGTCAAACGGCGAGACGATATCGAGCTGATCGAGGTGCCTGCTACCGATTTGGCTCACGACTTGGGGCGGCCGGCTCTGGCTAATATGGTCTGCCTGGGAGCGCTTTTGCCTCATCTGCAGTTGGTGGATGAAGCGTCAGTATCCAAAGCGGTTCAGGCGGTGGTCGGCAAGAAAAAGCCGGAGATGTTCGACCTCAACATGAAAGCGGTCCAGCAAGGTTTAGCAGGGCGGAGCTAGGAAAGAGGGTTGAACAGGAGAATCGGAGAACCAGAGGGTTCGCATGAGGATGCGGGTAACGGAATAGTAAGAGAAGATAAGGAGCCAATGATCTAATGAATGCTCCGGCAGGGCGAGATGGTTTTTCGCCAGGCGAGGAAGAAAATG
>NZ_JAQUZF010000103.1:0-9652 GCF_028691475.1 Anaeromusa sp. | reverse complement strand
ACATTTCTATGGATACAAACCACTTTATAAACGTCTGAAACCCTTGTTATTTCATTGGGTTCTCCTGACAGCCAATTTTCAATGGTGTCCCAGGAGAGATTCGAACTCCCGACCGACGGCTTAGAAGTGAATATAAAGCCGTTTTCCATAATACAGAACCACCTTCCGGCCAATAAATCCAATGGTTTCCCGCTATACATAGTTTATAAAATCTACGTTTTCTACTTCTATTTATAAGCTATTGCCCCATAACTTGCCCCATAAACTACTTTTTCCCTTCATTATATATAAAGAAAAGACTGCGTAGTAATATTTGCATTACCTAGCAGTCTTTCTTTCAAAGAATATTCAAGCTTTCTAATGCCAATACAGCCGTTTCCTGCATGTCCGGCATTAAGTGACTATAGGTATCTAGCGTCATTTGTATTTTGCAATGGCCCAGCCGTTCCGATATAACTTTAATGTTGACCCCTTTACTTAAAAGCATCGTCGCGTGAGTATGCCGCAAATCATGAAAGGAAAAGCTTTTCTCAAGCCCCACATAGGCCGCCAGCTTTTTGAAATACCTGCCTGTAAAGTTGCTGTTATTCAATGGATGCCCCCACAGGTTGGCAAATACAAGTCCTTCTGTATTTTTGAATTTATCGCCCAGCAAATCACTGTACCGCTGCTGCTCTTTTTCGTAGCATTCCAATGCCTCCATCACCTTTTCAGGAATAGGTATCTTCCTTTTAGATCCTTTAGTTTTCGGCTCTTCAAAAATCATACCCTTGGCTCTGGTAGACACCAGGGAGCGCTGCACGTTTACTACATTGGCCTTAAAATCAATGTCTATCCATTTCAGCCCCAGTACTTCTCCCAGACGCATTCCCGTATTGAGTGCCAGCAGTACCGCTGTATACGCCAGCTCCTTCTGATAGTTGCTGTCCGGCGTTGGCTTCCGTCGCTGCTTTAGGCCATAGTAAATGTACTCCCCATCCTTCGCCGCAGCAAGCAAAGCTTCTGCCTGCTCCTTGGTGAGTGGATGAATTGGCTCCTTCACCAACTGAGGCGGGTCCGTATCCTTGACCACATTCCGGCTCAAATACCCCAGGCGAGCTGCTTTCTCAATTGCCATGATGAAATATCTTCGCGTCCCTCGCACTGTAGATGCAGACAACCCTTCCCTTTTTTGCCCGCCGCCGCTACGCATTTCGTTAAAAACCCGCTGCACATCCGGCGCCTTTAGCCGCATCATAACAAAAGCCCCGAGAGTTGGCTTAATGTATAGGCGCAAGCATGTCTCATACTTTTCATAGGTCTTCAGCCGCACCTTGGGCTTGATATAGTCAGTCAGCCACCGATCCAGCCACTCCCACACCGTCATCTTCCCGGCATTGGGCAGCAGCCCTTCCTTTAGGCCATCAAGAAAAGCCTTGCCTTTTGCTGCAACTTCTTTTTGCGTAGCACCAGCAAACTTCTTGCGAATGCCTTTTTTCCCTGTCTTCGGGTCTTCATAAGAAAATTGACCTTCCCACCGGTCTGTTTTTGCATTCCGGTAAACTGTTCCTTCGCCAGCAGCCCTTGCTTTAGCCATTACGGTTTCACCTCCTGAATAAAAAGGCACGTTACGCCCATGCCTAAAAGTTACATTTTTTCTTCTCTCTATCTTGACTTGCTCGCACTGAAGCCTAATTTTATTCCGTCCGATAATGTATAGTTATTGGACGGATACATATTATATAGACTAAATAGAACTACTTTGTAAATTTACACTTTCGCCTACTTTATGCCTATCTATTAAAACAAAAAAGTTGAAACGCAGGGGGTAGGTAGTGCCAAAAGTGACAAAACCCTACTAAAAAAAATCTACAGATGAGGGGGTAAGGTACCATCAAAACCATCAAAACCAAAAAATAAAAACCTGTAGACGAGGGGGGTAGTAACTGACAAAACCGACAAAACCCCCTCTTCCATTCTGCTATTCTTGGCGCTATACTATAAGCACACACTCCCAAGAAAGGATGAACCACATGGAAGAATTGCTTAAGCAGCTCCTGTCTGAAATGAAAGAGCTCAAATCTGACGTATCCGAAATGAAGGCCAGCCAAGAACGCACAGACACTCGCCTTAGCTCCATGGAAGGCTCCCTTGCCCGCATGGAAAACGATATAGGTACCAAAATTGCAGCCCTCTTTGACGGCTACACCCTACGCGGCGAACAAATAGAGCGCCTGCAGGAACACTTAGACGAGCGCCTTGATTCAATCCAAACCGATCTCTCCTATGTCGTGGGCAAAGTAGCCCAGCACGACAGAAACTTTGTCCGCCTTCGCAAGAAAGCCTAAGCATTGACGAACCGCCCGCCGCCAGCGTGGCGGGTTTTTTTTACCCTCACCAATCCAACATTGGATCCGTCACCGCGTCTTCCGCAATATAGAGACTAAAGGCAGCCTCAAGAAGTTCTGCACCTGTTGCAGTCCTCGTTCTCATACTAACGCCTCCTAATCTTTTTTCGCCAGAAGGGCCCGCCGCCCGTTATGCCTTAAGGCGCACAGAAATGACTGTAGCGCTGTTTTCTTTGTTCTTGCGTCCAAGTTACAGCACGCCTGTCTTCTCGTTCTTCAAGCGTCAATTACCACGCCTACGCGAACCCCGCCAGACTACACCCGGTCACGCGAGCCTATCGCACAAAATTTAAGGCCCCCACCCGGTCCGGGAGAAAAAGAGAATTTCACGACCATAGGGGGGCCTGCCTTTTGGGTAGGGGGTTACGCGCGCAGCCTGTGTATTACGCGAAGGAGCCCCTCCGGTCCGGGCAAATAGGCTAATCACTAGCCAAGCCGGGGGGCTCATGCTTCTGCTGCACCCGCGCCCAGCGTGGCCTATCTACTCAATACCCCCCACTCACATGAAGCAGATAAAAAATTTATTTTGTCTTGTCCCCACCCGGTCCGGGTATTTGACAGGGAAATTCATTTTTTAGCCCCGGGGTATATACCAGTGTGGCCGCCTTGCCTTTACCCGCTGCCGCTCACCTGTCTCGTTGTTTATCATCCAACGCCGCCCCTTGCTGTCCCTACGCAGCGTATACGTGGTTAGCTTCTCACCATTACTGGCTGCCCATTCTTCAAGCAGGGATTCTCTGCCACTCATGTGCCGTAATACATCTATAACCTTCATTGCTGCCACGTTGAACAGCCGAACATGTATGTTGGTATAGTCCCATAGAACATCAAGCACGCTCTCCCCCAGCGGCTTATCTAGGCCATGCTTGCGCAGCACATCCATAGTAAAGAAATAGTCTTTGGCCTCCCAGCGATCGCCGTCGTAGGTCTTTTCCACAGGAAATATCTGCAGCAGCTCCCTAGGTGTCAGCTGCGCTATTAATTCCGTTAGCGTCTCAATGATATTCCAGCGTGACTTATCCCTTGCTGTGCTCACTGTGGAAGCAACATAGCGCACACCATAAAACACCGTCCTCATCTGCAACAGCTTATCTTCTGGTTTGTCCCGCAGCGCGCACGCTGTTCGGTCTAATGCCTTAAGATACAAGCCCGCCTTGTCTACTCGCCGCCGATCAGCGCCGCCGTGAATTAGCTTGAACATGTTCGCCACCTCTTTTTTTAGCGTGCTACATAATTCGCCGCCGTGAATCAGAATAAACAAACCTCAACATTTTCCAACATTTTCAGCTCAGCTCATTTTTGAGCCCAGTTCCGTTCCCAACATCTTGCTTTTAACCAGCTCAATATTGAGCGCGTTGTCAGCCCATAATTACTCTCGCAATGCTCTATTCAACCAAACATAATCCTAGTAAAATCAATCATCGCAGGCTTTCCGTCCGTCTCTTGAGGACGCTTCATTTGTTCGTTTGTCAACCGAAAAAAAGTAGATTCTGAGAGCTACTTTTCGGGGCTCGGACGACCCGTGCATAGTCCCCCCTTCAGGAAGGACCCATTTTTCCTGTAGTCTTTCCTTGCCATCGAAAGGGACAGAACACAACTGCCCCCTTCTCCATACGCGCACCCCTAGGCGCTCTGTCTGGCATAGGACATATCACCGTCCACCCATACCGCAGACAAGAAGCACACAGCCCCTTCACCCTTCTGCTGCCGCGAACGCCCGCATACTGTTCCCCATTTGTACCCATACTTTCATTGCGCTCCCTAATTGCAATCTGGCCTCCTTTGCAGCTTCCTCTATCTCATGCCCACGCCAGTATTCCAAGAGCAGCACCCGCCCTGCTACAGGCAACTCAATCTCAATCCAACGTCGGGCCATCCGCAACAGCCGCGCTTTTCTCTCGGCTTCCATTCGGCTAATAGCCATGCTGGCGGTTCTGTCGCTTACTTTGCTGGTTTGTACTCTATCCCTGTAATTGCCGGCGCTTAAACCCGTTCGTTCACGCAGCATCAAGAGGCGCTGGTATACCTTGGGCATGGTCAAAAGCACTCCCCATAGTTCGTCAAAATCAACCGCCTCCATATCCGCCTACAACTTTCCTGCCATTAAGGCAAACTTGATACCATCCAAAAAGCCTCTGTTATAGTGCGCGTATGTAGCATTTGCCTGCAAAGCTATCACTGCACCCATTATTTCATCCGCTTTTTCCTGATTACCCAAGCTGCCAAGCACATCGCCTAACAGATAATCCAATCTGGTATACTCGCCAGAAGTTCCCATACCTCCAAGCTTCTCGTCTAAGTCCTCTTGCCGCCGGCCGCAAAACTGCTGCCAGTTAGCCTCAAACTCTCCTTCTTGAAAATCCCGCCCGGTAATTTTACTCTTCATTGTGCTGCCTCCAACCCTAGAATCCGCATAGCAACCCGCATTTTTTCCATATACTCGATAGGCGTTATCTTCAGCCGTCTCGCTTCATTGCAAATCATTGCCAAATGTTCAAGGTCTTCTATACTCGTTTCTTCCATGCTCATTAACACTCCTCAAATACGCCGTTGACGGCGGTTTTCTTATTTAATTATTTGACGGTTAAAGCGGCTTCTATCAGCCTAAAGACTTCATACGGCGTTTCCCAAACTAAAACGCTCTTGCACCCGCCAGCGTATTCTACCCTGGTGCATTTTACTCGCGTTGCTTCACCAGTCCACCATTTTTCTTCCGTGCATTCCCTAACCAAAACAATACGATCAGCCTTAATATATATGTCGTTACCGCTTGGAACGCCAGAACAACGAATAAACCCTTTCATGCCTTGCCTCCTCCATCAATACGGTTCCTCTTTCTTGCACTCAATCCGGCCCCCGGCCAACCGGTATCCTTGAATTAAGGCATGAGCGCCGTCTTTATTAACCATCAATGCATCAATCACCGTAAACAATTCGTCCTGCGTAAAAGCTGGCGTGTCCCGCCCGTGCCGGCCCTCCTTGTCCTGTTGTGTGGGTACGACCCACAGCGTTTTGCATCCCCATAGCGTTTGATATTCTTCTGCTACCGCCAGCAGCACAGGCTCTTTTAGCGCTCCATTGTATGCCTTAAGAAGGGCTTGCCTGCCTGCATCAGCGTCTAGCGTTTCCTTGGGCTTCTCCGGCATTTTTTGAGCGTCTGGAAGCTCTTTGCCCTCTAACTCATACAGGCGAATCATCCATTTGCTTACCGGCAATGTTTCCACTAAAACCCGCCTCCATTTCTAAAAAAAATCTTTCAAACGTGGGGGGTACGAGGTGACAAAAGTGCCAAAAGGGGTATTGTCACTTTTGGCACTTGTTTACCCCCACGTCTACGGAAAAATTTTAGGGTTTACCTCAAATTCTTCTTTTGGCTTTTTACCCTCTTCAAAAGGAACCTTCCTCAACCATCCTTCCGCTTCTAATTCTTGGCAAGCTGCTCTAGCTCCGGCCTCATCAAGTAACGTCCAGTGTTTTCTGTACACATCTCGCACAGTAAACCTTTTTTCCAGCTTGCCTTCTTTTATCTTCTTGGCAAGCGCAGCTGCTGCTGCCTGCGTTGTATCGGAAGACATGCCATAGACTCTTCGTGCGTGACTTTCCAGAACATCGGCCCAGGTGCAGGCAAGCACGACCGCCGCCTCGCTAACTGGTCCCGGCGCAGCCCCGCCGGCGACCTCTATCAAGTGAAAAACCAGCGCTAAAGACGGTACCAGGCTAGGATACTTCGACAAATGCTCGCACATAGGCGGGTATTCTTCTGCCTTGGCTTTTTTCTCCGCATCTAGCAACCACTCGTAAAAGATCTCCTGCGCTCTGTCGGCAAAGTGAAAGAAGATTTTTTCTTTGTCTTCCTCGATGATTTCCGACACCGCACCAGCTTCTAAAAAGTCCATTTCAGACAGCTTCTTGAAAATCACATAGGCCTTCTTGAGTGCTTCACCGTTTGGGTATTCGTCAATAATCTTCCCGCCTAGCGGCTCGTCTGGATATACCAGAAGTTGAAAGCGCTGCAGCATACCATCATTTTTCAAGCTGTCTGCACATTGAACCAGATACATCTGCAGCTTCCCCGGCTGAATACCGCCCAATAACGCCAAGCAGGTATTCTTGATAATTACCGTCCCCCGCCCGATCCGGTCCGTAACAAAACCTTGGTTCCCATTCCATGCTTCAAGGTAGAACGCTCTATCCTGCAGCCGGTCTTCCCGTTCCCAGGACGACAACAGCCCCGTCAATTCATCCCGAAACATCAGCAGCCCGCGCGGATTATCCCGCAGCAATTCCCCCAGGCGCTCTATCGTTGCGTCCTTTGCAATAAAGCGCTTAGCCCCCGGCGCTTCCGGCTCAACCATGGCCGCATATTCTATTTCCAAGTCCTGCATATTCTTTGTTGGCTTGTCTTTGGATTTGTTGGGCTGCCGTGCTGCAGCTTTAACCATATCCTTTTTTATAGCCTCCTTGGCTGCCTTAAAGCTTTCTTTTTTCGCTTCATGGAACATAGCGTCCGCTTGGTTTTGTTCTGCCGCCGCTTCTTCCAATGCATCAAGTGGCCGCAGTACTTCTTTTAAGCTAGGACTTTTCTTCTGCGAAGGCCTCGCCACAATGGCCCCCCACAGATTAGGTATCACCGTCCAGTTGTCGCGGCGCTTAGGACGTATGCCGCACCCCGCCCCAATAACCGACGATGCCGCCACAATAGCCCCTACAGCGACGAACTCTAGCGGGCATTGCATCCTGTAGGACACATCAAACAACCACTCCCTAAACGCCTTTGGCAGCATTTCCGGCGTTATCTGCGCTACTGGAAGCATTGCGCTTTCTTTTATTTCTCCCGGTTCCGGCCAATCATCAACCGCTGCCGGTTTCTCGTTTGTTAATAACTGTGTAACGCTCGCAATCCGCACCATTAAGTAAGTAGCCCCCTTTCCTTGGCAATCTGCAACGCCTGGCGCTGCTCTTGCTGATTTTCACTGGCCAAGCCATCTAATACAGCCCACACATCCGACAACAACGCGCCGATCCGCGCCGCAGCCTTACTGGCAGCCTCGTCTTCCGTTGCTTCACGGTCGGGCAGTATAACCTTCATGCTGGCTTCTAAGCTGTGTAGCAGCCCGCACAGGCCCCAATAAGCCGCCTCTATATCCTTTTCTGTCTTCCGTTCGCTCTGCATCTGCCATTGCCGCCTATGCCATTCCTCTATAGCGCTGGGAGGGATACCATTCATAAATCCAAATCTCGCCGCCAATGCCTGTACAGCGGCCTTCGTTTCCAGGCCGTTAGCTGCCGCAAATACGTCTATAGCGTCCCCGCCCCGTCCGCAGGCAAAACAATGCACCTTTTCCCGGTAGACGTGCATAGACGGCGAGCGGTCATTATGCCATAAGCACAGTGCCTTTTTATTCCGGCCCACCTTTACGCCAGCTTCCTGCAATGCCTCTTGCAAGCTGTATAGGCCCTTTATTGCCTGCACCATGCTGCCCGCTGTATAATGCAAGTAGATAACCCCATTTCTTACCCTGCCGTTACCTGGCAGGGTTTTTTCTTTCCTCATGCTCTTTCTGCGCCCGAACATAACGCTCTAAATCAACACTGGGCGTCCATTCTTCCTCTCCGGTTTCCTCGTACCACAGCAGCGTTTCTGCGTCCGTCTGCTGCAGCACGGCGACCTTGAAAGTGGTTCCGTTGAATCGAATCTTCATGGCTTACGCCTGCCCAGCAGTTGCCGCTGGCCCGTGCAAGAGCTGATCAACATACCAGCTAGGAATAAGCAGCCGCCGCCCGATCCGCACCGTGGGAATGTCGCCACGATTGCACAGATTGTAGATATGAGCCTTGCTGATCTTATTTTGGAAAACCTCCTCACGCAATTCGTCCAAGTCGTAAAAGTTTTTTGCATCCGACATAGTGTTTTTCCCCTTTCATTTCGTCAAATTTAAGCCCAAAAACCAGGAAACCAATTCCAGGCCATCACCCCTCTCGATAATTTTGTAGGTTTTGATGGTACTCTACCCCCACGCTTACAGGCTTTTACTTTTGAATTGAATATGGTTTTGGCACTTTTGTCACTTGCTTACCCCCACGTTTGTAGATTTTTATTTTTGCTTTTGTCGGTTTTGTCAGTTCCTGCCCCCCTCGTTTTCCCAAAATAAAAAACCTGCCAAACGCTGCACCCACCCCAGGGAATACACCCTAAAAGCTAGGCTTGTCAGCGCCGGCAGGATAAATCATACATCCGACTACAGTTATTCAGTTTTCTTGGCCCCGGCGGGCGGGTTTGGCTGCCGCTTGTTGTTCCTCTCTCGGCAGCGCCGTGTTTTGCCGTTAGGCAGGACCGTGATTTTAAGCGTGTATTGGCTCATGATTGGCCTCCCTTCATAACATTAAAACGGAATCAACGTTTCTGTTTAAAGTTAATTAAAATGCCGGATATACCGGCTTTTAACTTAATATGGTTCGTCAGTCCCTTGGGGTTCATCAAATGATCTTTCCTTAAAGCCAAGAACGAACCACATTTCTATAAGCCCCGTAAGCAACACAATCGACTCAGCATCACTTATTCCAGCTGCTTTTATTCCATTCGCAATACGTTGGCTAACAGACTTAGGCCCTTTTTTATATTCTTCCCATTTTTGATTTTTACATAGATAAGCAATTCGCCTAATTGCCGCTACCGTCTCAGGGGTTAGCTTAGGCGGTTTTAGCCCCATTTCCCGATGAATTGGCCCATCCCAGTATTTGCCGTGTAGCATACAATATGCCGCATAAGCTTCTTCAAAAGCAATGTCTGGATATTCAACCCACTTGCCAGATCTACTAGCCCCCCTCAGTGGGCTCGATATTAGCCCCCATGAAGAATAATTATAGAGTGTCCGAGCTGTAATAATAACGCCTAAATTTGCCAACTTCTCGATAATTTCTCGCGGAGTCATCAGGGCCCCCTTTGAAACGGAATCAATGTTTCTGTTTTATATTTATTCTACACCCTCAACTATATACTATGCAACAGATTTTTTATTATACAGTCTGCTTTTTCCCTTGCTCTGTTTTTCATTCTAATTTTTCTATTGCCCCATTTATTGCCCCACAGACGCAAAAAAGGCTTCTAGCAGATTGCTAGAAGCCTATAATACCTGGCGTCCCAGGAGAGATTCGAACTCCCGACCGACGGCTTAGAAGGCCGTTGCTCTATCCAACTGAGCTACTGGGACAGGAGAAATAAAATGGAGCGGGTGAAGGGAATCGAACCCTCGTAGCTAGCTTGG
>NZ_JAQUZF010000102.1:0-9664 GCF_028691475.1 Anaeromusa sp. | reverse complement strand
CATGGCAGTCCATAGTGATTGCCTCCTCGTTGTTGATGGTTGTGTGAGAACTCCATTCTACCATACGAGGAAAAGTCACCATGGACTTTTTTCTTAAGTGTTCAACTTCATTTTACAATCAACCAAACTATTTCTAATTACAGGAGAGAAGAAAATACTAAAGATCTTACCACCTCAAGTGCGATGTAATGATGATGTTGTAAATTGTTTGATTCAAAGTCTTAAAGATAATGGAGATGTGCAAGCGGCTATGCTTCTTCCAGAACATATACGAACACGAGAGGATGTAGTTGATTCTTTGATAGAAATACTTCAAACGACTGGAGACGATAGAATAATCCAGTTAATCCCAGCTGGTTTGCGTAATAGTAAAAAAGTAATCGATTATTTAGTGAAAACCCTCAAAACATCAGGGGACAGAAGACTATTAAATCTGATTCCAGAGAATTTACACTATAGTAAGGAGGTATACCCTTTCTTATCGAGTAGTAAACAAGCAGAGTACCTTTTAAATCTTTCGCTTGAAAGATTTAAACCTTACTGGGGATTGAGTACAGATAATTGTAAAAAAGAATATCTGATGAGTAAAGTAAAGCTAGGCGAACATATTCCGGATATTATTTTTTGTGGTGATGATTCTATTCATGCGGCATTATATCAGCTGTCAAAAGCTAGAAGCCTGCAATTTTTTGAGGTGCTTCATCGACGTATTCAAGACTTTGTGATTATGCAGGCGTGGGATATAACCCCGATTAACTTAGATTGGTTATTGCCTGAATGTGATAAAGGCATAGTAACCTATTGTGAAGGGAAACTATGGCCATGTGATAAGGCCCCACATAGAGTATATTGTCCTAGAACAAAGCGTTCGTGTAATAGTGAAAGGGTATGGCCCCAAATGGATTTACCCATTAGAAAGTGGTCTATTACAGAGATATTGTCATATTTTAATATACAACCGCGCTTATCTGACGTAAAGAGATCAGAGGAATATGCCGCGCGGTTGGGAGGTTGGTTGAATCGATTAAATGAAATACGAGAAAGGCTAAAATGTAGAGGCTGCGGGGGGCCTTTAGTTTCTAATATGAAGTATTCCTCGAACTTAGCCATATTTAATGCCACAGTTTTTTCATGTAAAATGAATGGCATTGATCATGATAAGAATATATATATAAGTCATTGCTGGGCATGTGGTAAGGTGATTGATAGCAGAGTGGATTCTGTTAAGGACAAAGATAATTTTTATCTTTGTTTACAGTGTGGTAGTGGGTCGAAGAGGAATGATGGAGTACAAGGAAAACTATGCCCTAAATGTGGAGATTCTCGCATGTATATATCTAAATTTAAACTGAATAATATGTACTGCCCCAAGTGTAAACATGAGATTAATCCCCCCCATAAAAGTTTATGAACCAAGGCATATGTGAGGGAGTTTCATTTTCACATTTGACTATTCGACCTTCGGGGGCCATTAATATATTAACGCATACACCTCGTGCATACTATATTTTGGTCGTTTTTAAAAAGATGAAGTTATGAAAAACTCTCATGTAAGAGAGCTGCAAACATAGATAATTCTTGTTTGCAGCTCTTTTTCGTTTTCCTGTCATACTCTTTGATTATATTATCTTTTTCAATTTTCCAGGGAGCCGCTCATCTAATGAGCGCTCCGGCAAAGCTAGAAATTTTTCTGTCAGGTGAGAAAGAAAATGCAGGCATAGCGGCGCTCTGCCGAGGCTTTCTGACGATGGATGACGGAACAAGGGCTGCTTTGTCGCGAGATGCGCATAGATGAGCGGCTCCCTTAGAGGATAGGCTGGCCGGAGCGGAAAGCGGGGATGGTATGGCGGCGCGGATGCTTGCGCAGATTGCGCAAGGCTTGGCCTAAGCGTTGGGCGGCAATTTCCATGGCGGCTTCGTCGTGTGTAGCAAAGCACAGCCGGAAATAATCCGTACCGGCGCGGTCGGCGTAAAAGGCTTCGCCTGGAACAAAGGAGACCCCTTGACGGGCGGCTTCGTATAAAAGCGCCTGGGCGGAGCCTTCCCCTTTGAGACGGCACCAAAGATAGAAGCCGCCGAGGGGCAGTTCAAAAGAAAGATCTGCGCTGCAATGGCGTTTAAGCGCTTGCGCTAACGCATCGCGGCGGCGCTGGTAGTGAGTGCGGATGTGGCGCAAATGAGCGTCGGCCTTGCCGGAACGCATATATTCTGCCAGACACAGCTGCGCCAGATTGTTGCTGTGCAGATCGGCGTACTGTTTTTCTTCGGCCAGGCGATTGAGTACTTCCCGCGGCGCTGCCAGCCAGCCGGTACGCAAACCGGGGAAAAAGATTTTGGAGGCAGATCCTAGATACAAAACGCCGCCGTAGTGGTCGCGGCTTTTTAAAGGCTGCGGGGCGGGCGTTTCGTAGTGTAGATGACCGTAGGCGTCGTCTTCTACAATGACCAGATGATACTTGGCGGCCAAGTCTAGAAACTTTTGGCATACTGAGGCGTCGGGACTGCGGCCGGTAGGATTTTGGAAGGACGAGCCCAGATAGAATAGCTTGGGGCGGTAGCGGACAAGGTAGTCCTCCAAGAAAGGCAGCGACTGGCTGTTCAAGGGACCGGGGAGAGTGAGCAGGCGTGCGCCGGCCGCCTGGAAGACTTGGATGGCTCCCAAATAGGTTGGTGATTCGACGACAATGCTGTCGCCGGGGGAGATAAAACATTTGCAGAGAAGATACAGACCTTGCTGAGAGCCGCTAAGAATCATGATATCCTCCGCGTCTAAATGAAGCTGGCGGTTTTCTAGCCAAGCCGCCAGCTCCTGACGCAAGGGCGCATAGCCTTCGATGGGCAGATACCCAAGTTCGGAGGCGGGAACCGGTTGCTGCAGCTGTTGCAGCATATCTAGAGGATACAGCGCAGGATCCGGCATGCCGGCGGCTAGGGAAATGCTGTCAGCAGCAGCGGGAATGGCCAAAAGACTGCGCAAAATTGAGGAAAGGGGACTACTCAAATGCGGCAGTAAGAGCTGGTTCCAAGGCATCGGCGGCAACGGAGCGGAAGCGGCGTCTTCGCCGATATAGGTGCCGCTGCCGATGCGCGAGGATACGCTGCCGTTTTGTTCCAGGAGGCGGTACGCATTGACAATGGTAGTACGGCTGAGACGCAGGTCTTCTGCTAGACGCCGTTCCGGCGGCAGGCGTTGCCCGTTGCGAAGCTGGCCGGTTTCAATGGCTTTGGTCAGCGCCAGGGACAATTGTTTATAAAGCGGCAGAGAAGACGGGGGCTGTAATTGAGTTTGCAAAAAATTGGTTAAGTCCATTTTCTGTTCCTCCTGAAAAAAGCCAGAGATTTCTTTGAATATCTTAAATTGGCTATTTCCAATTTAAATCCTTCTTGGTAAGATGCAAATACAAGAAAATACAAAATGCAAAATCAGGAGGGAAAATGATGCTAGAATGTGTTGATAGTGCCTGGCGAAAAGAATTTTGTCTGGGCATGAAAGATACGGCGCCGCTGATGCTGGGCGTATTTCCGTTCGGCCTTACTTTTGGCATGCTGGCGCTGGGTGCCGGACTGACGCCGGCAGAAACCATGGGCATGTCGTTGTTGGTTTTTGCGGGAGCGGCGCAGTTTTTTGCTATTTTGCTGCTGGGCCAGGGAGTGGTGTCTTGGAGCGTACTAGGCTTAACCACACTCCTTGTCAATTTGCGTCATTTGTTAATGGGAGCATCCATTGCACCTTACGTATTGAAGCTTCCTTTTTGGCAGCAGGCGCTGCTGGCGTTTGGCATGGCAGATGAAACCTATGCGGTGACCGTAAGCCGTATTGCCACGCATGGTTATCAACCGGCCTATCAATGGGGCAGCAATGCTGCTGGATACTGTACTTGGGCTATTTCTACGGCTTTAGGCGTAGCGGTAGGCAGCCAGCTGGGAGATCCTTTGGCCTGGGGTCTGGATATTGTCATGCCGGCTACCTTCTTAGCTATGCTGATGCCGCGTTTGCGTCACAAGCCGGGCTTGGCGGCGGCGCTGACAGGAGCCGTTATTTCTGTAGTTGGTTCGTTATATTTGCCGGGGAAATGGTATTTATTGCTGGCGACAGTAGCGGCTGCTTTTGTCGGCGGCTGTCTGGAAGGAGAGAAGCAAAATGCGTGAAGAATATTGGCTGATCATTTTAGTTATGGCAGGCGCTACGTATGCTACGCGGGTAGGAAGTTTTCTGCTGTTGCGTTTAACCGGTTTGCCGAAGGGGTTGGAACGTTGGACGGCGCAGGTGCCTACCGGTATTTTGGCGGCGCTGGTAGTACCGGCTTTGCTTTTGCCCCAAGGACAGCTAGATCTGTCTTGGCATAACACCTATCTTGTGGCAGGCGCAGCGGCTGCTTGGGTAGCGTGGAGGACCAGCCAAGCCGTATGGACGATGGCTGCAGGCCTTGGCGTAATGGGACTGTTGCGCTTAGGAGGAATTTGAGATGGCGGATGCGGTGCAACAATGGGCATGTGAGCGTGTACACCAGTGTTATTGGCAGAACGATTGGAATTGCGCTCGGACGCAATTGGCTCTGCAATGTGAAGCGGCGCAGCTGTCATTGCCGCCCCTATGGGCAGAGGCGATGGCTGGGCTTCATGGCGCTGGCGGTTATGGAGCGCAGTGCGGCTTGGTGGAAGGGATGCTGGTCTTTCTTGGTTTGCAAGGAGCGTTGGCGGAGGAGTCGGCAGAAGAAATCTCGGCACATTGCCGGGGCTTTGCGGCTGCCTTTGAAGCCCGTTTTGGCAGCTTGCTGTGCCGGAAGCTGCGGCCGCAAGGCTTTCCGCAAGACGGGCCTTCGCATGCTTGCGAAACGTTGACAGCCCAGGCGGTCGTATTTGCCAGACAGTGGTTGTTGGCAGCGAAGATCCAAGGGAAAATGGATTGACGCCTGCATGGCGTCAACATAAAATCAGACCGCTAAATCTATAGATTTAGCGGTCTGATTTTGTGTTGTATGTTTTTAGCCAATCGTCTGTTCCGTGCGTTCGATGATTTCATCTTGCAGTTCTCGGCTAAGATTGTGGAAGTGGTCGCTGTAGCCAGCGACGCGGACGATGAGATCTTTGTAGTCTTCCGGGTGTTCTTGGGCGGCTAAAAGCGTTGCCCGGTCAATGACGTTGAACTGAATATGATGGCCGTCCAAGGAGAAGTAGGCGCGTACAAGAGCGGCCATGTTCTCAAGGCCTGCTTCGCCTGCGACGGCGGCAGGATTGAATTTCTGATTGAGCAGCGTGCCGCCGGTGAGAAGCTGATCCATTTTGGCCGCTGAGCGGATGACGGCGGTGGGGCCTAGGCGATCAGCGCTTTTTTCGGGCGAGATACCTTCAGATACCGGCTTGTGCTCCAAACGCCCATTGGGGCTGGCGCCGAGGACGGAGCCAAAGTACACATGGCAGGTGGTAGGCAGCATATTGACGCGATAGCTGCCGCCGCGGCCATTGGGGCGCCCGGTAACTTCGTCGTGGAACGAACGAAAGGCTCGCTGCATCAGGTCGTCGGCGGCATCGTCGTCGTTGCCATAGCGAGGGGCTTTTTCGCGCACTAAATGGTGCAAGCGCAGGTGGCCGTCAAAATTATCTTGTAGGGCCGTAACCAGCTCTGGGAGGGTGAATTTGTTCTCTTTGTAGACCAGAGTTTCGATGGCGGCAAGACTGTCGGTGAGCGTGCCGATGCCGACGCCTTGGATATAGCTGGTATTATAGCGGGCGCCGCCTGCATTGTAGTCTTGGCCGTTTGTGATGCAGTCGTCTACAAGGCAAGACAGAAGAGGCACGGGCATATAACGGGCGTATAGACCTTCGATAATTTGATTGCCTTTTACTTTGATATCTGTCATGTAGTGCAGCTGTTCTTCATAGGCCCGATAGAACGAGTCAAAGTCGCTGAAGGAAGCCGCTTCCCCGGTTGCCGGTCCCAGACGCTTGCCGGTCATGGGATCCACGCCGTTGAAGAGCGTGAGCTCCAAAATTTTGGGGAGATTGAGATAGCCTGTCAGGATATAGGCTTCCTTGCCGAAAGCGCCTGTCTCTACGCAGCCGCTGGCGCCGCCTTGGCGCGCATCCTCCAGGGACTTGCCGGCGTTAAGCAGCTCTTGCACGATACTTTCGGTATTGTAAAAAGCAGGCTGTCCCCAACCCTGGCGGGAAATAGCGCAGGCTTTTTTGAGAAAATCCTGTGGAGTGCGGCGGCTGATCTGCACGTTGGAGCTGGGCTGCAAGAGGCGCATTTCGTCCATGGTTTCCAAAATCAGATAGGATACTTCGTTAACGCCGTCGTTGCCGTCGGGCGTAATGCCGCCGGTATTGAGGTTGGCGAAATCCGTGTAGGTGCCGCTTTCTTTGAGAGTAATGCCTACTTTGGGAGGAGCGGGCTGATTATTGAATTTAATCCAGAAGCATTGCAGCAGTTCTTTGGCTTGTTCGCGCGTCAGGCGTCCTTCGGCCAGGTCTTTACGATAAAAGGGAATCAGGTGCTGATCTAGGCGGCCAGGGCTGTAAGCGTCCCAGGGATTGATTTCTGTCGTTACACCGATGTGCATAAACCAATACATCTGCAGCGCCTGATGGAACGTTTGCGGCGCATGCGCCGGGACGGTAAGGCAGTTGGCAGCAATGGTTTGTAACTCGCTTTTTCGCTGCGGATCGCTTTCTTTTTCCGCCAGCTCCTGTGCCAAGGCGGCATAGCGGGCGGCATAGAGCATCATGGCGTCGCAGGCAATGCGCATGCCTGTGAGCTGCGCTTTTTTATCTAGATAGGAAGAATCGGTCAGCGGGTCTAGTGCGGCCAAGGAGGTATCAATTCGTTTCTGGACATCCAAAAGGCCGCTTTGGTACATTTTGCCGTCGGCAACGGTGTGCCCAGGACCGCGCTGCTCCATAAACTCTGTGAAAAGGCCGGCTTCATAACAATCGTGCCATTCCTGCGGCAGAGAATCCAAGATCTTGCCGCGCAAGGCGCGATTTTTCCAAAACGGAATAATTCGTTCTTTTTGCAGCTTTTTTTCGTCCTCGCCGACGCGGAAATACACAATTTCTCGTTGATCCATGACGGTGAGATCTTCTTCCGTGTGGCAGCAAAGCTCGGGAAAAGAAGGGGCTTGCTGCGGGGCTTCGGCTTTCTCGCCGACTAACAGCTCGCCGGGTCCCAGGTAGAGGGATTTGTGCAGCATAATATGCTGCAGTGTCAAGGCTCGCAGCATAGGCACGGGGACGCGGCCTTCGTATTTTTCATAGGCTTCGGTAACCAAACGACTGCGCTCCAGGGATAGGCGAGGTTCCGCCGTGGTACTCTCCTGGCGCAGGCTACGGATGCGTTCATTCATGCCTCGTTCTTGCTTCATAATCTTATCCTCCTTGTTGCACCGGATGGCCGGCGTTCTGAATGGTAGTAAGCCAATGTTCTAAGGTAGAAGCTGTGGGCGGCTGTCCCTGGAAAACGGGATAGCCCAGGCGGCTTGATTTGGAACCGCCAATGCTATGATAGGGAAGCAAGTGGATGCGCTGCGGCTTAATCGCTTCAAACAGTGGCAGCCACGCGGCAAGATCTTGGGGACGGTCATTGCGATCGGCTGCAAGGGGCAGGCGCAGCGAGAGAGAGGCGCCTGCTGCGGCCAGTTTGCGCAAATTATCCAGGATGATCTTGTTGCCGACGCCTGTAAGACGTTGGTGTTCTGCATCGTCTGGATGCTTCAAATCGTAAAGAAAGAGCCGCGTATATGGAAGAATAGCGGCAAAATGCTCAAACGGCACATGACCGCAGGTATCGACAACGACGGAAAGGCCTCTTGTGTTGGCGGCCTTGGCTAACGCAAGAGCGGCTTCCGGCTGTGCCAACGGTTCGCCGCCGGATAAGGTGATGCCGCCGCCGGAGGAGTTGTAAAATGCTTCGTCACGCAACGCTAGCTGCAGCGCTTCTTCTAAGGCGTACTGGCGGCCTGCCAAGTGACGGGCGTCTCCCAGGCATTCTTCGCAGCAGAGAGCGCAGGCTTGGCAGTTGTTTCTTTGCAGTCGGCCCTGCGGCGTCGCTTGCTGAGGGCAGACGCTTTCACAATAACCGCAGGCAATGCATTTTTCCGCAGCATGCAGCAGTTGTGGCTGAAACGCTTGGCTTTCCGGGTTGTGGCACCAAAGGCAGCGCAACGGACAGCCTTTGAAAAAGAAGGTCGTCCGAATGCCCGGTCCGTCGTGGATGCAGAAGCGTTGGATTTGAAATAGCAGCATAAAAACCTCCGGTTGTTGGTCGTTTTTAATTAAGAGAGTGATTTTCACGCTTGAGTATTTGGCTTGAAAAAATAGATCTAGTGGCGAACACAGTACGTATAACCATGTATATTTGGTCGCTGCTATGATTCAAGGAGATACAGGTTTAATGAACGCTCCGACAAAGCGAGGGATTTTTTTATCAGACGCGGAAGAAAACGCAGGAATAGCAGCGCTCTGCCGAGGCTTTCTGACAATGTATGATGAAAAAATAACCGGTTTGTCGTGAGATGTGAATAAAGCAGTATCTCCTAATGTGGGTTGGGGTGGCTGACAACGAGAAAGCGGACGCATTTGTTAGTGAGATTGCCCCAGTTGTGAGGCAAGGAAGAAGGGTAATGGGCGGAGTCGCCTGGGCAGAGTTCTTGGCGTTCACCATCAAGAACAAGTGTCAGCACGCCTTCTAAAACGTAGATGAACTCTTCGCCGTCGTGGCTGTAGGGAAGAAGGCTTTCGTCCTTATTTAAGGGGAGAAGCTCTACGAGGCGAGGCAGCATGGCCTTGGGCTCGGCTTGGTTAGTGAGGTGGTAATGGATGAAACGTCCAGGTTCAATTTGGGCAGTTTGTCGCTCGTAGCTGCGGAGCAAGCGCTTTTTCCCTAGGGGAGGGCTGCTGAAAAAAAGGCTGGGTTCTACATCGAGGGCTACCGCGATTTTGCGCAGGGAGTCTACGGCGATATCAGTAAGATCCCGCTCTAATTGAGAGAGAAAACCGGTAGACAAGCCTGTTTTTTGGGCTACCTCTCGCAGGGTGAGGCCGCGGCGGCGGCGCAGTTCCTTAATTTGGGCACCGATGGAAGTAGGCATTAAGAACCTCCTGGTTTTGTTTCTTTTTAATTTCATTTTAGCAGTTAAGATTTAAAAAACAATGTCGAATTTTGATAAAAAGACATTTTTTTTGATTAAGTGAACAAGAAAGAGAAAAAAGGTCAAAGTTGAGGCTAAAATCCATATTGACGCTTGCGCGTGGCTGTGATAGCGTGTAGTTATCTTTGGGAAAAACAGTAATTTGGAGGGAATAGTATGGCGGAAAGGAAGAAAATCCGACTTCCTTTGCAAGAAGTGCAGCCGGGAATGGCTGTGGCGGAGCCAATCTGTCTAGAAGGCGAAAAAAACGTTTTTTTGGCAGAAGGAGCCTTGCTGACGGAGCGGATTTTAGAGCTATTGCGCTTGCGAGGGCAAGAGGCGGTAGTGGTATATGTTCCAGCCGCGAATGATGCGAGTTTCGCCATGCAGACGTTGTTCCGCGAAACCTATCTATTTAGCCCCCTAATGAAGTTGGAGTCTTGTCTCTAAATCGGATAGAATAAAAACAGAAGGGTGGAGACAAGATATGAAGGGCAAAAACTACACTAAAGAATTTAAAGAATCAGTACTGAATG
>NZ_JAQUZF010000101.1:0-9723 GCF_028691475.1 Anaeromusa sp. | reverse complement strand
GTGAGACGCCTCCTCAATACATTTACTTGTGCCTATCTTGTCGGGTCAGCACATTGTTATTGTATTGCCGGGCGTTTCTTTTTTCAAAGACCGTTTTTAGATATTACAGGAATGCTCTGCGTTACGTACTTCCAGGGCGCGGCGTCTCCGCCAACGACGCCGCGCATACCAACCAGCTACAGCCAAAACGGTTAACGCTACTGAGCCCCACAGCATTTCATCCCCGTACTGGCGCAGCCATTCCACCGCCTGCGGCCCATACCAGTAAATGAGCAGTGCTTCCAAGAAGAACCGCTTTGTCCGCCCCAGCACGGAAATAGCCATAAAAACAGATAAGCGCATGCCCACCGCACCCGCGGCAATGGTAATGCATTTATAGGGAAACGGTGACATGACCGCCAGCAAAACCGCCCAAAGCGCGTTCCCTTCAACGCCTTCCTTCAGTTTCTGCAGTTGACTCTCGGGCAGCAGTTTTCTCGCCGCCTTTACGCCTAAACGTTTTCCCAGGAAATAACCCACAAAACCGCCCGACACAGAAGCTGCCGTAGCGACAAAGCCGTAAAAAAGCGCTTCTTCCGGCTGCGCTAAAGCCAAGGGAATCAATACCACATCCGGCAAAATCGGCGAACAAAACGCTTCGGTAAACGAAGCCAACACCAGCCCCCAAACGCCCCACTCCTGCAGTGCTACAATCCATTCGTCCATTCATTATATCCTTCCGGTAAAAAACCAACTTGTTTCAAAGAGAGTTCTCTCAGTGTAGCGTCAAATAGGCATACAGTCAAGTCTCTATAGAAAGAACTAATAAGAGAACTGGAGTGACCGGAGGGCGCGACTGAGAATTGCAAAAACAGGCCGCCGAAAGCTCCGGCAGCCTGTTTTCGATATAACTTTAATTTTTGATTAAGCTGTGTGCAGCCAATGCTTTTTTGAGCTGTGCCAGAGTGTTCGGCTCCATATCGGTCAGCGGGCGCCGTAATTCTCCCACAGGGTAGCCCATCAGCCGCAAAGCGGTTTTGACAGGAATGGGATTGACTTCGACAAACAGCGCGTCAATGATATCCGCCAGGCGAATCTGCAAGGCACTGCTTTCCTGCATACGCCCTTCAAAAAAGAGCTTGCAGATTTCATGCGTTTCTTTAGGCATGATATTGGAAAGCACGGAAATAACCCCCATGCCGCCCATCGCCAAAATCGGTACGATCTGATCATCGTTGCCGGAATACATATGCAGATCATCGCCGCACAAAGCCCTTGTCTTTAAAATGGCGGAAAAATCACCGCTAGCCTCTTTGGTAGCCACGATATTCGGGTGTTTGGACAAAGCCTGATATGTTTCCGGCTTAATCGTCACGCCAGTACGTGAAGGTACATTGTACAAGATAATCGGGATGTTCACACGATCAGCAATGTAGTTAAAATGCTCTACAAGGCCTTTCTGTGAAGTTTTGTTGTAATAGGGCGATACCAGCAAGAGCGCATCAGCTCCCGCTTCTTCTGCATGCTGCGACAGCTGCGCCGCATAGATCGTATCATTGGAGCCGGTCCCTGCGATCACAGGCACCCGTTTGTTGACATGTTTAATGGTAAATTCAATGGCTTCTTTGTGTTCTTCATCGGTCATCGTAGCCGACTCTCCGGTCGTACCGCAAATAATGATGGCATCCGTACCATTATCAATATTGAAGTCGATCAGCTGCGCCAGCGCCTTGTAGTCAATGCCTGTTTCCGTATACGGCGTGACTACTGCCACTCCAGCGCCTTTAAATACTACCTTTTTCACCGTTTCCACCGCCCCTAAGTATTTCCGTCTAAACTTTTCATTCAGACTATGGCTTAGTTTGGTAACTTCTTCACGCACCCTGTGTTTTCCTGCCAAGAAAATTAAGAAAAATGCTAATCTGCCGATTTAAGAAAAACCGCTACGCGGTCCTTAGAATATGCCACAATTTATAACACCTAATCTTAAAAACCCCTTTCGCGTCTTTCGTGTATTTCGCGGTTCGTTTTATAAATTTCGGCATATGAAAAAAAGCCCATATCACACCAAAAGTGATATAGGCCTCTTTCTCTAGGAATTTCTAAAAGCTTACCACAATACTTTGGCAGCAGCAGCAGCCAGCTGTGATAAAGGCCCTGGGTATACGCCCAAGAAGATCGTACCAAACAAGCTAAGCACCACCGCCAAGCGCAGGGTACCGCTGAAATACAGCGGCGCAGCCTCTGCCGGTTCCGCCGTCGGACTATACATCTCCTTAACCACCAGCATATAGTAATACACTGAGATCATCGACATCACAAAGCCCAGCACCGCCAGCCAAAAGAACCCTTCCTCCGTAATGGCCATAAAGAGATACAACTTGCCCACAAAGCCAGCCATCGGAGGCAAGCCGGCCATAGACATCAAGGATAATGTCATCACTAATGCCAAGAGCGGCGACCGCTGCGACAATCCCTTAAATGCACTCCGTTCGTCCGAACCGGTTTCATTGCTGACTGCCGTCACTACGGCAAAAGCGCCTACATTGGCAAACATATACAAAACAACATAAAACAGCATGCCTTTAATTCCCGCCACATCCGCCGCCAGTAAACCGGAAAGAATGTAACCGGCTTGCGCTACCGACGAATACGCCAGCATACGCTTTACATTGGTTTGCCACATAGCGATCACAATACCGACAACCATACTAAGAGCCGCCAGCACGGCTACTACGGTTACCCAGTAAGCCTGCAAGGAACCGAAGGCGGTGATGAAAATCCGCAGCAGCACTGCAAAGGCGGCCGCTTTCGAGCCCATGGCCAGCATCGCTGTAATCGATACAGGCGCGCCTTCGTATACATCTGGCGCCCACATATGGAAAGGAACAATCGAAAGCTTAAAGCAAAGTCCCGCCAGCATCAGCCCCATGCCCAGCATCATAGCCGGAGTGGCTGCCGCATTCTGAGCGATCTCTTTGAGCATCAGCGTCCCGGTAAAGCCATACACCCAGCTCATACCGTACAGCAAGATCGCGCTGGCCGCCGAACCAAGAATCATATACTTGATGCCGGCTTCGCTGGAACGCCGGTTCTTAAGATCAAAGCCGACAAGCGCGTAAAAGACGATGGTCATTAATTCCAGGCCCACAAAAAGCGTCAACAAGTCGCTCGCCGACGCCATCACCATCATCCCCAGCAAAGCGAAGAGCAACAGTGCATAAAATTCCCCGCCGCTGCGAGTCATTTTTTCCACATAGTCAAAGGAAAAAAGAATCGTCAGCAAGGTCGCCGCCAAAAACAACTGTTTAAAGAAGAGCGCAAAGTTATCTACCACGAAAAAGCCGTGATAGACGCTGGCAGCGTCTCCATAGCGGGTGGCGGTATAAACAAGAATGGCCGTCACGCCACACACTGCCAGGTAGCCCAGACTACGGCGCGTTTCCTGCTTAGGAAGAAGCAAATCAAACACCAGAAGGAATAAGGCAAGGACGACTACGGAAATCTCACTAGCCAATAATGCGATATTCATTACAACAACCCTCCCTGCAGCGCATGCAGCTTCAGGAGCAGCGCTGCCGCCGGCTCCATGCCGCTATTCACTACGCCCATGAGCATTTGCGGGAAGATGCCGAAAATAACAAGAGCAGCGCCCAGCAAGACCAATGACACCAACTCAACGCCGGAAGCATCCTTGCAGCCGTCAAATTCCGCTCGCCGCGGCCCGAACAACACATTGGCCAACAGCCGCAGGATATACAGCGCCGTAAAAACAATGCCGGAAACAGCCAAGAAGGTAGAAACAGGATATTCCTTAAAGGCGCCCACAAAAATAGTGAACTCTGGAATAAAGCCCGCCAACCCCGGCAAGCCCAAAGAACTCATGCCTGCCAGCATAAAGCCCACCGCCACGCGAGGCATTTGATGCGCCAAACCGCCAAGCTCAGAAACTAAGCGCGTATTGGTACGCTCTTGCACCAGGCCAATCATCGCAAAGAACAAGGCGCACATGACGCCATGCGCAAACATGTTGGCCACCGCACCGTCAATGCTGATCACATTCAGCGCTGCAAAGCCGATCAGAATGTAGCCCATATGGGAAATGGACGAATACCCGATAATATACTTCAAGTCTTTTTCCGCCAAGGCTACCATCGCAGCATAGAGAATATTGATAATCGCCACCAAGGCAATTACAGGGGCCCAAAACTTAACGCCCAGAGGCAGTGTCAGCAAACCCAAGCGAATCAAGCCATAGCCGCCAACTTTTTTCAAGACTCCCGCGTGCAGCATCGACACGCCGCTCGGCGCGGCAGCATACCCGTCCGGCGCCCAGCTGTAAAACGGCCACATGGCTAAGGTAGAGCCAAAGCCCAAAAGCAAGAGGAAAAAAGCAACAATCTGCACGTTTTCGGACAAATTTCCTAGAACGTGCGCTTGCGCTAAGGCTTCCATGCTGAACGTCCGCAGCCCTTCCGGATACGCGTTCAAGTACAGCGCCAGCACCCCCGCCAGCATAAAAGCCGAGCCCAACAGCAGATAAATGGTCATCTTCATGGCTGCATGCTCTTTAGAAACACGCTTTACCGAGCCCCAGACCACTACCATAATATACGTCGGCACAATGCCTAATTCGTAAAATAGCAGGAAGATAAACAAGTCCCGTGAAATGAAAACGCCAATAGCGCCTACAATCAACAACAGAAGTTGAATGAAAAACTCTTTGGGCCGTTCTTTTTCATTCCAGGACACAAAGACCGTCGAAAGGCCTACCAAGACGGTCAAAAGCAACAGCGGCAAGGAAATGCCGTCTATGCCCAGCGCATAGGTTACGCCTAGTTCGGCAATCCAGGGCACCGTTTCCTGAAACTGCATGCCGCCTTGTACAACATCATACGCCCAGTAAGCATACACCGTCAGGCCAAAAGCCACCGTCATGGATGCAGCCGAAACCATCTTGATCATGCGGTCCGCTTCCCTTGGCATGCAAAGGAGCACCAAAATTCCCCAGACAGGCGTCAACAGAATCAGCGTTAATAACGGAAAACTCACCATTTTAACACGCACCTCCAAACCAGACGCCTTTTAGCAAGGGATTCAACACCAGCAAACTGACAGCAATCAAAAGCGCCGCACAGAACATGACGACGCCGTAACGCTGCAAGCTGCCGGTCTGCATCTTGCGCAGCCGATCTCCCATGAAGAGAGGCACCGCAGCGATACCGTTGATAACCGAGTCAATGATATTGCGCTCCATCCAATGCATGTTGCGAGCAAATTCTCCCAAATAGGACTCATTGAACCATTGATACCATTCATCCAGATAGTACTTATGAAAACTGAGGTTATAGGCATTCCGAAAACGCCACGTCAGTTGTTCCGCCGGTTTCCTTGAACCGCTGCCGTAAATTTTCCAGGCAATACCGAAGGCCGCCAGCGCCAACAGCGTGGAAGCTCCAGCAATACCCCAGTGAATGCCGGCATGGGAAGCCGCGCCAAAACGCACCCACTCGCCAAAATGCCCGGCATAACCTGCATAGCCGCCTACAACCGCTAATGCGCCAAGCACAAATAAAGGAATGCGCATGGAAAGAGGCGCCTCGTGAGGATGGTTGCCGCTTTTCTCGGGACCGCAGAAGACGACAATAAGCAGCCTAGCCATGTAGAAAGACGTCATACATGACGTAATGAGCGCTACCGTAAAGAGCGGCAGGCTGACGTCAAAAGCCGCCAAGAGAATTTCGTCCTTAGAAAAGAACCCCGCAAAAGGCGGAATGCCCGATATGGCCAGCACGCCGATGGTCATAGCGGCAAAAGTGACAGGCATCTTGTGCCGCAAGCCGCCCATTTCAAAAATATCATTGCGATTAGGCAAGCCGTGCAGTACCGCGCCAGCCGCCAAGAACATCAAGGCCTTAAAGAAAGCATGCGTCATCAGATGAAACATGGAAGCCGTCAGGCTGCCCACGCCGAGAGCTAGCATCATATAACCAAGCTGGCTAACCGTAGAGTACGCCAAAATGCGTTTGATGTCTCGTTGCGTAAAGGCAATGCTTGCTGCAAAAATCGCCGTAAAAGCGCCTGTCCAAGCGACAGCGTCCATCACCGACGGCAGCAGATTAAACAAGAAAAACGACCTAGCCACCAAATATACGCCAGCTACCACCATGGTAGCCGCGTGAATCAAAGCCGAAACCGGCGTAGGTCCTTCCATGGCGTCCGGCAGCCACACATGCAGCGGAAACTGACCGGATTTGCCGACAGGTCCCAAAAAGATTAAGAGCGCCACTCCGGTCAACAGCACCGTACCATTTTGCGCCACATACGTCGGCACCGCCAAGCCCAATTGCTGAAAATCAAGAGTTCCAAAGAGAATTTGCAAAAACAAAATGCCCATTAAAAGACCGAAATCGCCAATTCGAGTTGTAATAAAGGCCTTCTTGGCCGCCTCTCTGGCGGAAATCTTGTGGAAATAGTAACCGATCAGTAAGTACGAACAAAGACCAACCAATTCCCAAAAAACAAACATCTGCACAAAATTCACCGCCAGCACCAACCCCAGCATGGAGGCGGCAAACAGCGACAGATACGCGAAAAAGCGTCCGAATCCCTCTTCGCCGTGCATATAGCCGATAGAATACATCTGCACCAAAAACGACACCAAGGTCACTACCACCAGCATCATAGCGGAAATCGGGTCAATGTAGACCCCCATATCCACGGAAAGCCCCGGCAGCGAAAGCCAAGATACTTTTTGAAGCAGCGGCTGCTCCACGCTGATACCCCGGCTGATTACGCCACCGGCGACGCCTAGCGCTAATACAAGGCTCAGACCGTTTAGCAAAAGCGATACCGTTGCCGCCACGGCCGGCAGCCGACGCAAGAAAAAGCCGACAAGCACGAACGCGACGGCCGGCAGCAGCGGTATCAGCCAGGCATGATGCAACGCATATTGAATAAACAACATTCCTCACCTACTCTCTGATACTCGCTTACCAGCGCATCTCGTCCAATCTGGCGGCATGCACCGTATTGCGGTCATGATACACACGGAAGACCATGGCCAAACCCACCGCCACCTCCGCAGCCGCAACGGTAATGGTAAAAATAGCAAACACCTGCCCCGTCAGGGCATCGGGCGTAATAAAACGCGAAAAAGCGATTAAATTGATGTTCACCGCATTGAGCATCAACTCAATGCTCATCAAGAGACCGATAATCGTCCGTTTCGTCAGCAATCCATAGAGGCCAATGGCAAACACCATGGCTGCCACTACCAAAAAGTGCGTTAAGCCTATCATTCTTCCTCCACTCCTTTTGCCAGAACAATGGAGCCGATCATCGCCGCCAGCAAAAGCACGGCCGCCACTTCCATAGCCACCATATAGTCCGTAAGGATCAACTGCCCTAAAAGCGAAGGCGTATCCTCCACCGGCGGCGCGCTGGAGTAACGCCACGGCGTCGTCGCAATCACCGCCATCGTAATCACGACAAACAGAGAGCTGACCGCCAACACCAGCCGCGAAGGAATATCCCGGTCTGTTGCATTGGTGCCGTGATAACTGCTGCGCCTTGTCAGCATGGTTCCCAACACGAACACAATGGCAATAGCGCCGTTATAAATCAAAATTTGCACGGCTGCCATAAAGTCCGCCTGCAGCAGCACGTACAAGCCGCTGACGCCGATAAAGCACAAAGCCAAAAACAGCGCGCTGTGCACCAGATTTGTTTTGCTTACAGCCGCAAACGCCGCAGCCACGGTAATGGAGGCAAAGACAAAAAAGGCAATCGTATAAGCCCATTCGCTCATCAAGCATCCCTCCCTTGACTAGCCGACGTTCCATCTTCCGCTGGTTGCGCAACCTCATCCGGCTGCTTAGCCCGCGAAAGAGCCAAGCAATCCACATCCAGCTCCGCCTTTGTATAACGAGAGTTTTCATAATTCTTGTCCCAACGAATGGCTTTCGTCGGGCAGGCTTCAATACAGTAATTGCAGTATAGACAAAGGCCAGACTGGTAGACATAGGTCTCTAAATGGCGTTTTTTCTGCTCATCCATCTTCGTCGTCAGCTTGATTACATGATTGGGGCAAGCCATCGCGCACAGCCCGCAGGCAATGCATTTTTTGTGGTCCAATTCCAGTTCGCCGCCCCGAAAGCGTTCCGGCATCACTAATTTAGCTTCGGGATATTGCAGTGTTTCCTTTTTGGCGAAAAACGCCTTCAAGGTGATGCCCATCCCTTGTAGCAAGCCTTTACCAAGCATAAGAGGTTCCTCCTAAATGAAAAACTCGGAAAGATAAATGCCGATCCCTGTAATAATGACATTCAATAACGCCAGCGGCAGCAAGAGCTTCCACCCGAAAGCCAATAGCTGATCAATACGCAGCCGCGGGAACGTCCAGCGAAACCACATAAAGAGGAAAATCATTGCCGCCACTTTCAGCAAAAACCAAATCCACCCAGGAAGCCATGGACCGCTCCAACCGCCTAAAAACAGCGTAGTCGCAATAACGGAAACCGCCAACAAATTGGCATACTCCGCCAAGAAAAACAGCGCCCAGCGCATGCCCGTGTACTCCGTAAAAGGTCCTGCCACAAGCTCGGATTCCCCTTCGACCAAGTCAAAAGGCGCGCGGTTGATTTCTGCCGTGGCCGTGATGACATACACCACAAATGCAATAGGCTGCAGCACCACAAACCAGACATCTTGCTGCGCCGCTACAATGGAGCTCATCTTCATGGAGCCGGTCAACATAACGATGCCCAAAATTGATAGCACCATCGGCACCTCATAGCTCAGCATCTGCGCCACCGTACGCATGCCGCCAACGAGCGAATATTTATTGTTGGAAGCCCAGCCTGCCATCAAAAACGGCAGTACCGATTGAGAAGAAATAGCGATGAAATAAAAAATACCAATATTCAGGTCCGCAAAAATAACCTGAGCATCAAAGGGAAATACCACATAGCCCATGGCTGCCGGCAAAAACAACAGTATTGGCGCCAACATCCACATCCATTTATCAGCGCCCGTGGGCATAATGTCTTCCTTGGCCATCAGCTTGATCATATCCGCCGTTGTCTGCAGCAAGCCCTTAGGGCCCACGCGATTCGGACCGGAACGCCGCTGCATGAAGGCGCTGATCTTGCGCTCCGCATACACCAGCACAACCGCTGATAGGGAAATGACGCCGAAAATAGCGCCGATTTCCACTAAGCTCATGCACAAATCCACCCATTGCGGCCCAGGCAGAAACATTGCTAAAATTTGTCGCAGCCACGCCGCGATTACATACAAACCGGTTACTTCTTGCATGCCTTATGCCTCTCCTTTACGTGCTTCTCTCCTTATGGAACCAACTAGCAGTCCACTTCTCCCATTAGCGAATCCAGCGTAGCCAGCACAGCAACCACGTCGGCAATCAGCAAGCCCTGGCAGGTTTCGTTCAACAGCTGCAAATTAATGAACGAAGGCCGGCGCACATGAATACGATATGGCTTTGGAGAACCATCGCTAACAATGTAGTAGCCCAATTCGCCGCGGGGATTTTCCACGGCATGGTAAATTTCGCCCACTGGCGGCTTCAGCAATTTCGGCACTTTGCCCATCACAGACCCTTCCGGCAGTTGCTCCAGCGCTTGTTCCACAATTCGCATGCTTTGTTTTACTTCTTCCATTCGCACCACATAACGGTCCCAGCTGTCCCCTACTTCTCCCAAAGGAACCTCAAAATCAAAGCGG
>NZ_JAQUZF010000100.1:0-9733 GCF_028691475.1 Anaeromusa sp. | reverse complement strand
GGATCGTTGGGACTGCCCATGGCAATCAGACCCACTTCGGGCCATTCAACCACGAAGCCGTCCTGGTTAACAGGGCGGGCTTCCAACGCTTCAAACCGTTTGGATCGTTTCATTTCGTTCCCTCCCTGCTATTAAATATAAGGTTTAGTCGCGGACGGAGCCGGGCCGCCCAACGCTTCGAGCAACTTCTTGCCTGCATCTTTAGCAGCCAAAACCGACTGGCGAACCGCGCCGGAGTCGCCGGTAATCATGATGATCACTTCGTTGGAGTAGCTGGTGCCGCCAGCAGGGCTGGCATAACCGACAAGCTCCACATTCGCCGTTTTAACGGCCACATCGGACATCAGCACGCCAATGGCCGCCGGAGCGCCGACAATCAGGCCGAACGCTTTGCCAACAGGCGCATTGAACGCTTTGTTTATGGCGTAGCTGGCGCGAGCGGTGTATTGCAGCTCCAGATGGCCTGCGTCATTGCCGTATACGTCGCCGAAGGTGCGGTCCAGTTCTTTCAGGGCCACTTCAACTGCGCGGCGAGCGTCAGACACTTCTTCAGCGCCGAAAATGATGAGACATCCATGACCTGCGCCGCCTTTAGTATCGCGGGCCAGTTCAATGGTAACGATTTCCGTATTGGTAGCTTTAACCGCTTCGTCAGCCGCCATGATGTGCGGGCCAGCGCCGGTACGGCCGCCGATGATACCGATCGAGCGGAATTTGGGATCCAGTTTCATCTGCGCATGCAGCATGGGATCTACGTTGGCAATTACCAAACCGATAGTATCGCCAATAGCGGTACCAACGTATTCGGTCATTCCCGGGTTAGCTGCGCAAGCGGCAGCGGCCGGAGCTTCCACTGGAGCAGCGGTTCCTTGAGACTCCATGCGTTTTTTAATTTCGTCCATAACCTTGTCAATCAACTGTTCTTGCATATGTCTTCCACCTCCAAATTAACTCTTAAACCTGTTTCGGCAGAATGCTTTCCACATCCGTGTGGGGGCGAGGAATGACGTGTACGGATACAACCTGACCCACTTTTCCGGCAGCTGCACTGCCAGCATCGGTAGCCGCTTTGACAGCACCGACATCACCGCGCACCATAACCGTCACCAGGCCGGAGCCGATTTTTTCGTAGCCAACCAAATGTACATTGGCTGCCTTGACCATGGCATCAGCCGCTTCAATGGCGCCGACAAGACCTTTCGTTTCCACCATACCCAACGCTTCGTTCATTTTATGTCCTCCTTTCCTCCGGCAGATGAGCCGCGATCCATCTGTTCTAGACAGTCCGTCAATTCATCCAAGCCTTCACCTGTATGGGAAGAGACAAAGAACACAGGCTCTTTGACTCCCGCCTGCACCAGAAATCGTCTTGCGCGTTCGCGATCAGCCTTTTCTAAATCTACTTTGGTTACTACGCCCACCACCGGTCTGGTAAACATGCCTGCAAAACCGGGAGGCAGCACCGGCAGTCGCTGAGAGGCATCCTGCACAATAAACACGCCTGCAGCTTGCATGGAAGTCACCAACAGCGCCGAGTAAAAACGCGGGATTTGCGCGTATTCCCCTGGAGTATCGATAGCATCGTCGTAAAATTCAATATCACTAGTCTTGCTGACTTCCTTCGCCCGCTGCCCCAAGGCATACGCCAGCGACGTTTTGCCAGCTCCTACAGCGCCTACCATCATGACCTTGCGCTTCGCAACATGTTTCATCACTCAGGACCTGGTAATGCGAGTACCGGTAAAGCCGAGGCCATCCATCAGTACGGCATTCACCTGACGCAGAGCCGCTTCCACAGCAGAAACGCTGCCCACCAGCACCACAGAACCGGTAAAACGATCCATAAATCCAATGTCCACGGCCGCCGTCTTGGTGGCTACATCTGCAGCAATCAAAGCCGCTTCGCAAGGAGTAATGGTCAAGATACCGATAGCGCCGCCCTCTGCTACACCCAGCTTTTCACAGAGCACCGCTTTCGGATGGGCGATTAAATGCGCCAAGGTCACTTGCTTTCCTGGTACATATTCTTGTACAACTCTCTGCTTTTCCATACTCATCGGCCTTCCTCACAATCTTCGCAAATAATTCGACGATTCTACATGTGTATTAATTGGCGATTGCCTTCATTCTCCCTTGAGTCCTTGTTGCTCCCCTACTGAAGTTCCTTGCTGCTCCCAACCTCCTGTTTAGACAAAAATACACTCCTCTATTTTGAGATAAGAAGATTTTGCGGATCTTTCCAAATTTTTTTAATATAAAAGCAAAAAAAGACTGCCCGAAGGCAATCTTTTTTTATGGCAGGTTTACTATGCTATTTTCTACAAGTTTCTTAGACTTTTGTTTTTTCGCCGCGCAGTTCTTGCCGATACTGATTGGGCGTCATTCCCATAGACTGGCGGAAAACACGGCAAAAATAGCTGGCGTCTTGATAGCCTACTTCCGTGGCAATCCGCACCACCGTGTAGTCCGGATCTAAGAGAAGCTTTTTAGCCCGATCCAGGCGTACTCTGGTAATAAAATCTGCAAAATTAAAGCCTTTTTCCTTTTTAAATAAACGACTGAAATAAAAAGGACTCAAATGCACGGTCTGAGCCACTTCTTCGAGCGGCAGGTTGCGATGGCAATTAGCGACAATATACTCGCAGGCTTTATTCATAACCCGCAAATTCATGCTATTGCGGTTTTCCAACATGTTATCCAAAAACTGATCCAGCGCTTCCATCATCCAGCGCTCAATATCGCTTTGCTCCTTGCATTCATTCAGACGCTGAATGCAATAGAAATTGAGCAACGTCAGCTTGTCCAAACTAGCGCCGCCTTCCACCGCCGACCGCGAGAGCACCACTAACAGCTCCAGCACACATGCTTTGACGGTTTCCAAGCGTGTTTTCTTCGCAAAAATCTCACCTAAAAGACTTTTTAACGCTTCTTTGGCTTGCTTGCGGTCGCCACAGCGTACTTTATCCAAGACAGCCCGCTCCGCATGGAAAGGATAATGAAAAGGCCCTTCGCTCAAATGCGGCGCATCCTCAATATGAATCACTTGGCTGCTGCCCAGATAAAACCGCTGTCGCAGGGCGCTCATGGCTTCGTGATACGAGCGGTAAATATCCCGCGGATCCCTATAGTAGCGACCCACACCGATCGTAATGCTCAGACCCAGCTCCTCGCTTACCACGCTGCGGATGCTTTCCGCTTCCCGCAATGCCCCCGCTTTAGCCATATCCGCATTCTCCGCGTTCTCTAAGCCCAGTAATACGACGATATTGTCACTCCCTATAGGAGCCACCAGCGCCGCCTTGCCTACGCCGCTTCGAGCCCGCACCGCTCGGCAAATGCTTTGATGCAGCCGCTGCTTCATGCCCTGTTTTTCTAGTTCCGAGGCCTGCAGGGTCAGTTTGCGGAAATTATCAATATCAATCACCAGCGCCACACCAGGATCCACAGCCAAACCCAAAAAGCTGGCCCGTTCCCGATAATGCGTCATCTCTTCCACTTGCCCGGAAATGAGGTCATACACAAAAGACATTTGAATAAACGGCATGGCCTCGGCCACGCTTTTGCGCAACGCTTCTTCTTCTTGGTGCTTGCTTTTCATGGCCTTGACGCCTTCAGCCACTTTGCGCAGTGTTTCTGTAAGCTCCTCTGGCCGCACTGGTTTCAGCAAATATTCCACAGCACCCATGGAGAGGGCCTGTTTGGCATAGCTGAATTCGTCAAAGGCCGTCAGCATCACAATGCGCGTATCCGGCAGCAGCACCCGAATGCTTTTCGCCGCCTCCAAGCCGTTGATCTCCGGCATCCGGATGTCCATCAGCACAATATCCGGCCGTTCTTCCATGGCCAGCCGGACAGCGCTGGCGCCATCGCCTGCCTCACCGACAATCTGAACCTGAGGATAGTTTTTTTCAATAATGAAGCGCAACGCTTGCCGCTCCAATTGTTCATCGTCGGCTATCAACAGCGTATACATACAACGACTCCTTCCCGAATGCTGCCGGTCTTCCCTGACCGACTTTCTGCGATCATTTAATTATGCCGAAACGGCAGACGCAGCCGTACCGAAGTTCCTTCTCCAGGCATGCTTTCTACCGAAAGGCCGTATTGTTCGCCAAAAAAATGGCAAATACGCTTATGTACATTCATAATACCTAAGCCGGTTGTCTGTCCATGCGAATTTTGCCGCCGCTCCTCTCGAAACAAGCTCTGCAAACGTTCCGCCGACATCCCCACGCCAGTATCTCTCACCGTCAACACCATATCACCGTTATCCATCTGTCCTTCCAGAAAAATTTTGCCGCCTTCCACTCGATTTTCCAAACCATGAATAATGGCGTTTTCCACCAACGGCTGCAGAGTCAACGCTGGAATGAGTCCTTCTAAAAGAGTGGCATCGATGTGAATCTCCGAGGCAATACGGTCGCCGAAGCGAACCTTTTGAATGGTCAAATAATCCCGCGTGGATTTGACCTCTTCTTCGATCGTACGCAGCACGTCAATATCCCTCAGATTATTGCGCAGCAGATCCGCTAAGGCGTACACCACTTCCTGGGTTTTTTCCGCTCCTTCCAACAAAGCCAAGCGCGCGATAGTATTCAGCGTGTTAAACAAAAAATGAGGATTGACCTGTGATTGCAGCGCCTTCAATTCCGTCACCTGCAGCAGGCTTTCCAGCTCCGCCTTGGCTTTCATCTCCAGCATCAGCTGCTTTTGCACAATATTGGCCAGGCCAATTTCTACAATGTAGTTGGACATGATATAAATCAGATCCGCCCCAGCCTTAATGCGATGCTCCGGCACAATTTCCACCTGGTCAAAAAGCTCCCCTATTTTTTCCTTATCTACCGGCAAATCCGCCACACGGCGATACATTTCTTCTTTGACCTCTTTAATATCGCTATGCTCGGTTTCCACTACCACCTGGCCCGCCAAAAATGCGCCGATATACTCGTCCTGCACAATAATTGGCGCCGCCAAATCCGTCAACCCGCTATGGCAAAGATGCACCATGGGACGCTTATTCTGCGTAGCCCGGCGGCCGCTTTTGTCGTCGCAGTTCATACAGCGGCGAAAGCCCTCTTCAAAAGAACGAACATAATTGCAAAAACAGGTGAAATGGCTAGGCTTGGTAATGGGGCGGCCTTCGGGATCTACGATGACTGCCGCCAGTCCTGTGGCTTCTGCAAACTTATCTTGAATCTCTTGCAATACACTAGTGTCAACAATTTCACTTAACGTAAACCGGCTGACTTGCATGTTCAATTCCCTCCATCCTTTTACGACGCATCCGGCAGGTTTTTGTCTTGTCAAATTTTTCGCATAAATGAATACTATTAGTTATGCGGATACGATTTTCCTGCGTCAGGATTTCGGGATGTGAAATTTTTGTCATGCATCGCCAACTTCTTTGGCAATATTTTACAAGGCAGCTCGTTGCTCTTTTTCCGGCGCCGCTGGAATAAAATCGGTAATCCGCGCCATATTATGCATCGTATAGAGCATAGTCTTCAGCAAAAACACCATCAATACGGCTCCTGTCCCTTCGCCTAAAGCCATATTGGCTTTCAGCACCACTTCCTCCGCCGGAATATTTCCTAGCAGCAAAGAGTATGCCATCCCCGGTTCCCGGGACATATGGGACGGAATCGCGTACTTCTCCACCCCAGTATCCAGCTTTGAGGCGCAAATATAAGCAACGGCCGTAATAAAACCATCAATGACAAAGGGCGTTTTTAAGCGTGCACATTCCAGCATAGCGGCGCAAATGGCTACCATGTCAAAGCCGCCTACGCAACGCAGAATATCTTTGGCGGTATGAAACTTCTCTTTATGCAATTCTACGCCTTTAGCAACTACCTGGCATTTGTTCTTAATCAATTCGCTCGTCTGCAGCCCGGCGCCGCCGCCGACAATGAACTCCGGCAAAATACCGGTCAAGCCGTGTAAAACCGCTGATGATGTCGTCGTATTGCCAATCCCCATTTCACCCATTGAAATTAGGTTGTAGCCTTTAGCCGCCAATTGACGAACCTGTTCCTGCCCGGCTTCCCAGGCAACCGCAAATTCAGCCTCGTTCATGGCTTCTTCTTTGAGAAAGCTGCGGCTGCCCATGGCCGCCTTGCGAGAAATTCCAGTAAAAGGTCTTGTAGAATTGACGCCAACATCAATGACCCGATAAGGTATGCCGCACTGCTGGCAAAAACAGCTGATCGTCGCCCGGCCATCCACCATATTCTGCGCCTGCAAATAAGTAATCTCCTCAGGGTCTTTGGCCACGCCTTCAGCAATGACGCCATTATCCGCCGCAAACACTAAATGAAAGGGCTTCAGCTCTGTTTTCACTTCGCCCCAGGACAGCACCATCTTTTTTAGGTATTTTTCCAACAAGCCCAGGCTATGACGAGGTTTAGCCGCCCCGTCAATCCACTCATTCACTTCCTGTTCCAAACTCATAAAAGCCCCTCCTTCAACACGTTCAGCCTGCAACTGCCGTACCAGCGGGGATGAGGGATATAAAAACAACCCAGCCACAAAGGCTAGGTATCTTTTCTTAAGTGTACCTATCCTTCTGGCATTCCCCTTGGCGCGAGGGTGCATGACAGCCAAAACAGGCAGGTATCCTGGCTAACGGTTCCTCAAGCTTCCTGCACCTTCCCGGTTTCCCAGTGGCATACGCAAGCGCTCTCCCCGAATACAGTGGCGCGACCGCATCGTTTACAGGCCAATGGCCTGTCCGAACTTCCCTATTCTCCTCCGGTTTTTTCAAAGCTTCCGAAGGCACCTGTTTGGTGGCATCCTTTTTCAGTTGTCTTGAAAATTCTTTTCTCCGATAAACAAATTAAATCCTGCCTCACTGAAACGGCTCGACAAGATAATGGGCAAGGTAGTCAAAATACTCCTATTCTTTACACATCTATCCTTGTAGCCTGTCCATGTTCAATCGCCACATCCCAAAGTTGCTGCAACGGTTTCCCTCGCAGCAAACATAATAAAACGCGAATGGTGCCTCCATGAGCCACCACCGCAATTGCTTCCTCTTCTTGATGCGCTTCACGAATCGCCTGCAGCGCCGGCCACGCTCGTTTTGCCAGCTCGCTAAAGCCCTCGCCCTCCGGCGCACATCCCTTCTCAGGATGCTCATACATTAAGCTCAATTCATCCGCCCATTTTTCCATAATTTGCTCATACCGCAGACCTTCCCATAAGCCGAAGTGAAGTTCTCGCAGTTCCGGCTTCTGCTGCACCTGTAGCCTGTGCGGCTGCGCTATTGTCTCCGCCGTTTCTACAGCCCGTTTCAAATCGCTGGCATAGACCCCCGCCAGCGGCTCCTTTGCTAATAAAGCCGCTGTTTCCTGCGCTTGCCTCCGCCCGTTTTCGTTCAAAGGTATATCGCTATGCCCCTGATACCGTTTGGTCCGGTTCCACTCGGTTTCACCATGTCGCACAAACCAAATCTTCATAATGACTCCATTCTCTTCACCTTATACTTCAGACACTTTTATTTCACTCGTCAAGGCCGTTGCCACTCTTTGCAGAACGTCTTTCCAGTCTCCCACTCGGGTTTGACGAAAAATTCGGATCGTTGGATACCAAGGAGAATCTTCGCGCTGCAGTTGCCAGCGCCATTCAGGTGCAAACGGCAAGAGAAGCCAAGTCTTCTTCCCCATTGCTCCCGCTAAATGGGCAACAGCCGTATCTACTGCAATCACCATATCTAAATTGGCAATTAATGCTGCCGTTTCGGAAAAGTTAGTAAGCAGCTCTGTAAAATCAGCAATAGGAATGGCGCTATTTTGTAGCACCTTGCTCTCCGCGCCTAATTGCAAGCTAATCCATAAAACAGGCACAGCCTTAAAAAGTTCTGCAACTTCTGCAAGTTGAGCAGAACGATTGCGATCATTCTTATGCCCTGGGTTTCCCGCCCAAACCACCCCAACTTTCAATGCATTCCCATTACTTTGTTTCGCAAGAATATCCTTCCATTTACTCACTAGCGTCTCGTTGGCAACTACATAGGGAATCTCAGCAGGAATCGATTTTTCATCCGTCTCAAACACCATTGGCAGGCTTAATAACGGACAAGCAAAATCATACTCATCCCACGAACACTCGCTAGTCGAAGAAACAAAAGTAATTTTTTCCGAGTTGGCAAACAACCTAACAAGCGGCTTTTGTACCAATACGGTTGTGTGTCGTGCCTGCTTTGCCACTTCTGCAGCATAACGAACGAACTGCAATGTATCGCCAAAACCTTGTTCGCAAGAAAGCAATATATGCTTTCCCTCTAAATCCTCTCCCTGCCAGCGTCGAACCGGCGGTTGATAATTATTAAAAACAGCAAACCTAGCCTCGTACGTTTCCCATCCTTGCTTGTAATTTCCTTGCAAAAGATAGAGTGCCGCTAACGTATATTCCGCTTCCGCAAAACCAGGACGAAGTTCCAAACTTTGTTGAAGTAAAGACTCCGCTTCCTTAAAGCGAGTCCCCGTTTCCATCAAAGTCATCGCTAAATTATGAAAAGCCTCCGGAAAGTCTGCCTTCAATTCGATAGCTTTCAAAAAATACTTTTCTGCTTCCCTTAAGCGATTCTGATTTCTTAAAATTGCACCTAAATTATTATATGCTCCCGCATCGCTAGGATCCAATTGAATGGCACGTTTCGCATAATTTTCCGCTTCCTCAAGGCGTGGCCCATCTTTCAATACTGCGCTGAGGTTACTATAGGCTTCCGAAAAATTGGGACTTAGTTCGATAACATGATGAAAAAAATTTTCCGCATCCTCCAATTTTCCTTGTTTTAAAAGAATCACGCCCAAATTGTTATACGCTTCCGGATAATCTGCTCGGAGTTCAATCGCTTTGCAGTATGCCTCTATAGCAGCCTCGATATTACCAAGCGCCGCCAATGTTAATCCCCAATTATAATATGCTTCCGGATATTGAGGCCGAATTTCAATTGCCTTTTTAATAAAGACCTCTGCTTCTTGCCACTTTTCATTTTTTCTTAAAACTACTGCAAGATTATTGCATGCCTCCGGAAAATTTTCATTTTCTTTTATGGCAAGTCGAAATTCATGCTCTGCTTCAGTTAGACTTTCTTTTCTCATCATTAACAAGCCCAAGTTATTATGGACTTCCGGATAACTGGAAGATAGCGCAAGCGCCTCATGATAGCATTCTTCCGCTTCAACCAAGCGATCTTTTTTTACCAAAAGCAATCCGAGGTTATTATAGACTTCAGAAAAATCTTTTTTGATTTTGATCGCCTGGCGAAAGCAGTATTCTGCTTCCTCTTCCGAAGCTTCGCTTTGCAACAAAATGCCTAAGTTGTTATAAGCTTCAGGAAAATCCGGCCGAAGTTCTATGGCGCGCTGAAAAGACTGTTTAGAACTTACACCTTGTCCTAGCACGGTCTGCACAATTCCTAGGTTATAGTAAATATCCGCATCCTCTTTTAATTGCAGCGCCTTTGAAAAAGAAAGAGCAGCTTCCGTAAAATTCCCTGTATTAACTTGTTCTATTCCTTTTTTCACATATAATGCAACAGCCATGTACTTCCTCCATGCGATTTCAACTTTCTTTGTACTTGTCAATAAAACTTCTATACGAACAAAACAAGCAACAGTTTCTCTCCAAAAACGAATACCGCGAGCGCTCCCAATTGAGATAACTCAATAATTGCTCCATATACATCGCCGGTCAGGCCGCCAAGAATACCAGCCGCGTAAGAGGC
>NZ_JAQUZF010000099.1:0-9984 GCF_028691475.1 Anaeromusa sp. | reverse complement strand
TTTACCAGACACCCGCAGGCGCGAACCGTTATCTACGCCCTTAGGAATGGTTACCTGAATCTTATGCCGCCCGCGAACCGTACCGGTTCCGCGGCAGACATGGCAGGGCTTCTCAATGATCTTGCCGGCGCCTCGGCATTGATCGCAAGCGCCTACATTAACCATACGCCCAAAGGGAGTATTCTGTACGTATTGAACCTGGCCTGTCCCTTTGCACTTAGAACAGGTTTCCGCCTTTGTTCCCGGCGCTGCGCCGCTGCCATGGCAGGTTCCGCATTCTTCCGTACGAGGCACTTCAATTTCCACTTCATGCCCAAAGGCAGCCTGTTCAAAGGTAATTTCCAGATCGTAGCGCAGGTCGGCGCCCTGTTCCGGTCCATGCTGGGGCCTCCTGCCGCCAAAGCCGGACTGTCCGAAAAACATATCGAAAATATCAGAGAAACCGCCAAAATCCCCCTGAAAGCCACCCGCCCCGGGGCCGCCGGCCCCGGGTTCAAAGGCGGCATGTCCAAGCTGATCATACCGCGCACGCTTATTAGCATCTGACAACACTTCGTACGCTTCGTTGATTTCCTTGAACTTCTCTTCCGCTTCTTTCGGATTGTCACGGTTGACGTCAGGATGGTACTTGCGTGCCAGCTTGCGATACGCTTTTTTTAATTCATCTTCCGAGGCGGACTTGTTTACGCCAAGCACCTCATAATAATCGCGTTTTGCCACGTGTCACCATCCTAGCTTTGGATTATTTTTTATCTTCGTCAACCACTTTAAAGTCAGCATCTACAACATTGTCATCTTGTTTCTTGCCGGCTCCGCCAGCCTGCTGAGCGCCTGCAGCGCCTTCTTGAGGCTGTTGCTGCTGATACAAAGCGCCTGCCAGTTCATGCAGCGGCTTCGTCAATTCTTCCGTATCAGCTTTAATCTGCTCCAGCGTACCACTTTTCAAGGTTTCTTTCAACTTGTCAGCGGCTGCCTGTACTTTTTCCGCCAAGGCCTTGTCCACTTTGTCGCCGGCTTCTTTAATTGTCTTTTCTGCTTGATATACCAGGCTGTCCGCCTGATTGCGCACTTCCACCTCTTCACGGCGCTGTTTGTCTTCGGCCGCATGGGCTTCGGCTTCTTTCACCATGCGCTCGATGTCGTCTTTGTTGACGCCGGTAGAAGCGGTAATCGTGATCTTCTGCTCTTTGCCTGTGCCAAGATCTTTCGCCGACACATGCACGATACCGTTGGCGTCGATATCAAAGGTAACTTCGATTTGCGGTACGCCGCGGGGAGCCGGAGGAATATCGCCCAATTGGAAGCGTCCCAGTGTTTTATTGTACGAAGCCATTTCGCGTTCGCCTTGGAGCACATGGATTTCTACAGAAGGCTGATTATCAGCCGCCGTGGAGAAAACCTGGCTTTTTTTCGTAGGAATCGTCGTGTTGCGTTCGATAATCTTGGTGAAAACGCCTCCAAGAGTTTCGATCCCAAGAGACAACGGCGTTACGTCCAGCAGCAGAACGTCTTTTACTTCTCCAGCCAGCACGCCCGCCTGGATAGCAGCGCCTACAGCTACGCACTCGTCCGGGTTCACGCCGCGGAAAGGCTCTTTACCCAAGAATTTTTTGATAGCTTCTTGAACGGCAGGAATACGAGTAGAACCGCCAACCAAGATAACCTTGTCGATTTCGTTTACGCTCAATCCGGCATCGGCCAGAGCTTGGCGCGTGGGTCCCATGGTGGATTCCACTAGATCGCTTGTGAGCTCTTCAAACTTAGCCCGGGTCAAATTGACGTCCAAATGCTTGGGACCAGTTTGATCCGCAGTAATGAAGGGCAGATTGATATTGGTCGTCAACACGCCGGATAATTCGATTTTCGCTTTTTCCGCCGCTTCGCGCAAACGCTGCACCGCCATGCGATCCTGAGAAAGATCAATGCCTGTTTCTTTTTTGAACTCTTGAGCCAGATATTTTTCGATACGCTCGTCGAAATCATCGCCGCCTAAACGGTTGTTACCATGGGTAGCTTTTACTTCAAACACGCCTTCTCCCAGTTCCAGCACGGATACGTCAAAGGTGCCGCCGCCCAGGTCGAATACTAGAATCGTGTGGTCTTCGCCCTTGTCCATGCCATAAGCCAACGCTGCGGCAGTAGGCTCGTTGATAATACGCAGTACTTCCAGACCTGCAATAGTGCCAGCGTCTTTGGTAGCCTGACGCTGAGAGTCGCTGAAATACGCCGGTACGGTAATAACCGCCTGGGTCACCGTTTCTCCCAAGTAAGCTTCGGCATCAGCCTTCAATTTTTGCAGAATCATCGCCGAAATTTGTTGCGGCGTATAGGCCTTGTCCTCAATCGACACTTTCCAGTCAGTACCCATATGACGTTTTACGGAGCTGATGGTGCCATCGGGGTTTGAAACCGCCTGGCGCTTAGCAAGTTGTCCCACCAAACGTTCGCCGGTTTTGGAAAAACCCACTACGGAAGGAGTCAGACGACTTCCCTCTGCATTGGCGATTACTGTCGCCTCGCCGCCTTCCATTACCGAAACAACAGAGTTTGTTGTACCTAAGTCAATACCAATTACTTTTGCCATGTTTCAATTCCTCCTTATTTCGCTTCACGCCAACAGCCAATTTCAAGCTGCCAGCCAACATTATATAATTGCTTAACCAACTACCTTAACCATACTGGGACGGATGACTTTTCCTTTTACGCTATAGCCTTTTTGCAGTTCTTGAACAATCGTACCTTCCGCTTGTTCAGAGTCTTCCACCCGTAGTACGGCTTCATGGTACTGAGGATCAAACTCTTTACCTTCAGCCTCTACTACGCTAAGGCCCGCCTTTTCAAGAGCGCCAAAAAGCTGACGGTAAATCATGGAGACGCCGGAGCCTAGGCCTGCGGCTTCTTCTTCACTCAGGCTGCTCAAGGCGCGTTCAAAATTATCCAGCACTGGCAGCAGTTCTAAAATTAGATTCTGCGCCACTACATTCGATAGCTCTTCTTTTTCCTGCCGCGAACGACGACGGAAATTGTCAAAATCCGCATAAAGACGCTTATAACGATCTTCAGCTTCCGCCAAAAGCCGTTCCTTCTCCGCCTGGACTGCTTCGACCGTCACAGCTTGATCCGCTTCGGCTTCTTGGCAGCTTTCCTGCGCAGAAACGTCTTGATTTTCTTTGTTTTCTAGATCTTCGTGGTTATTGGCCACTCTTTCCACCTCTTTGCATTTTACTTTCTCAAAAATCAGGCAGGCCTTCTTCCATACCTTGTTGAGGAGCGCCATTTTCATCACGCTTTCGAATAATCGTGTCAATACGCAAAATGGCTACCGCCACTTCCCCAGCTGCTTTCAATGCATGCAGCTTGACTTCCAGCGGGTCCATGATCCCCGCCTGCAGCATATCCGCCACAGCGCCGCTTTCACAGTCGATGCCCAGCACCTCCTGGCTTTGGGACGCTTGCGCCGTTAACACTTCCTCCACTTTTTCCAGCGGATTGAAGCCGGCATTATCCACAATCTGCGCCAGCGGCCGCTTCAGCGCAGCCGTCACGCAATCCAGGCCATAAGCAGCCATACCCTTCATGCGGTCTCTATGACGTTCCAGTTCGCGGGCAACCGCAATTTCCGCAGCCCCGCCTCCCGGAAGATAGCCGCTTTTTACAGCAGCCTGCACGCTCGAAGCGGCGTCCTTGGCAATGCGCTCCCGCTCGCCAACCACTTCCGCCGTAGCGGCGCCTACCAAAATGGTCGCCATCGGCTTGCCATCGCCTCCCAACATGCGAATATGTCCCAGTTTTTCTTCCGCATATACACGCTGTACTTTGCCCAGATAGCGCTGCAGTTCGGCTTTTTCCTTTTTCAAGGCAGTCCGCTTCATCATACGCGCGCCGGTATGTTCCGCCACGCGGCGCAAATCTGTGGCATTTACTTGGCTGACTACAAACATGCCTGCGTCGGTAAAGGCTTCTTCCGCCGCCGAATCAACAGCTCGGTCTGTCAGGACCACTTGAATGTCCATTTCCACCAGCTTCGCTATATTCTGCCGAAACTCTTCTTGCAGTTCCAGATAGCGCTTAAACCCGGCTTCCGTCCCCAAGGCTTCTTCGCCCAACTCTTCCGGCGCCAAGGCATCATCCAGCACCATTACTTTGGCGTCATCCATCGACAAAGGCATATCTTGATTCAAGCGTTCTTTTTCAATGATAACACCGAGAAACACTTCATTTTCCGCGCCTTCCTGAGCTAAAACCGTATCGGAAAGCTTAAAGTGAGCTTCTTTCAATTTACCTCGCCCGATTAAGCGCGCCGCTTCCACTACCAGTTGAGCAATATCCGCATAGGCCCGGCCGGCAATGCGCGCCACATCAAAAAGGCATTCCGCCTGCACATCATCAATGGTAATAGCGCGAGCCTTCAACTGTCTGGCCGCTTCGTCAATCCCAAAGCGAATGCCCTCAATTACCCGGGCTACTGGCACGCCGCGCAGCACCTGCGTCAGCCCTTCGGCTACAAGAGCGCCAGCCATGATCGTCGCCGTAGTCGTGCCGTCTCCGACTTCGTCCTTTTGCGCTCTCGCCGCATGAATCAGCATTTTCGCAGCCGGATGATTAATATCCATCTTTTCTAAAATCGTAACGCCGTCATTAGTAATAATGACCTCGCCGAAACGATCTACCAGCATGGTATCAAGCCCCTTGGGGCCTATCGTTCCTTCTACCGCCGAAGTGATGGCTCGCACCGCTTCGGCATTGGTCATCAACGCCGCTAATGCGCTATCGGCATCAGCGCCTCCGCCTTGCTTTCGACTCACAGACTACGCCTCCCTCTTAAAATCACAGCTTATAGTGCTTCAAGATTTCACTAAGATTGTGGTTCATAAATTCCAAAGTTGCCATGATTTTGGCATAATCCATACGCGTCGGCCCGAGTACGGCAATAGTTCCTACGACTTCGCCGCCCAAACAATACGTGGCCCGCACCATACTGCAGTCTTGAATGCCGCTGAATTTATTTTCCCTGCCAATGGTCACCACAACACCGTCGTCGCTAGGCGCTTCTAAAATATCATACAGCAAGCGCTCTTCTTCCAGCATATTCAACAGACGTTTGAATTTCTCCATATCCTTGAATTCCGGCTGATTCAGCATCTGTGTAGCGCCGCCGAGGTATACCCTTTCTTGATGCCGACTGCTTAGGGTATCCGCCAAAATAGCCAGCGCTTCTTCAAACTCACGCGCCTCGCCTAAAATACTGTCGCGGACATCCTGAAACATACGCCCCCGGAAATTCCGAAAAGGAATCCCCGCCAAACGATTGTTCAGTTTCTCGGCAATAAGCTGCATCTCCTCCAAGGTTGTGCCCCTTGGCAATGGCAACAGCTTATTTTCAACAGCGCCGCTGTCGGAAACAACCACCAGCAGCACTTTGTTTTCATCAAACGGCAGAAATTGCAAATACTTAAAAGAACTAGGACTCGCCTGCGGCGCCAGCACCAAAGAAACATTGCCTGTCATCCGCGAAAGAATCTTGGCGGTTGTCTGAAACACCTCATCCAAACGCCGCACCTTGGCCTGATACCAATTGCGAATCAAGGAAATTTCCTTTTCCGACATCTGTGTCGGAGACAGCAAGGCATCCACGTAAAACCGATAGCCTTTGGCCGAAGGAATCCGCCCGGAAGACGTGTGAAGCTGTTCCAAGTAGCCCAACACTTCTAAATCCGCCATTTCGTTCCGAATCGTCGCAGGGCTGACACCAAGATCGTATTTACGAGCAATCGTCCTGGAGCCAACCGGTTCTGCGGTGGATACATAATCATCGACAATCGCTTGCAAAATACGACGTTTTCGTTCATCAAGCATGTCATCCACCTCCATTGTTAGCACTCTTCTCTAAGGAGTGCTAACATCTATAAAAAACATACCACTCTCCTCCTAAAATGTCAATATGTCTAAGTCAATCGAATCCAGTATTTTGCTTCATTTTTCGTCAGACTTGCTGTCCGATTCCGTTTCCAAAAAGGCCGCAAAGGCGCGATTGCCAAAACGCAGTCCCAAGGGAGTAAGATACGTCCGCCCCCTTTGCTTTTCCACAAGACCTTCCGTTAGTAGCTGCTCCAAAACAAGGGCGTAACGCTGCCAAAGCTCCACGCCAAAGGTTGCTTTAAATTGATAATGAGAAATACCGCCCCTGGTGCGCAGCGCCAAAAAGCAAAACTCCTCCTGCAGCTGCGCCGGCGTCAGCGCGGACTGCTTTCCATATTCCCACCGCTGCTGCGGACGCAAAGACAGATATCGTTCCAAAGGGAAACACCCTTCCCAACGCCGCCCTTCCAAAAAGGAATGCGCCGCCGCTCCCAGGCCTAAATACGGACGAAAACGCCAATAGCGAAGGTTGTGCCGACAAGCGCGTTTTTTTTGCGCATAATTCGATATTTCGTAGCGCTTGTAACCATGAGCCGGCAGCCAGCTTTCCAGCCAGTTGTCCATAGCTGCGGTTTCGTCTTCAGCTGGCAAAACTAACAACCCTTTTTCTTCGAGGCTGGCAAAAGGCGTACCTTCTTCTATTTTCAAAGCATAAATTGATAAATGCTCAACAGAAAGTTCCGCCGCTTGGCGCACGCTTTGCTGCAGCAAAGCCAACGTCTGCCCTGGCAATCCGGTCATCAAATCTACATTGCAATTGTCAAAGCCAGCCTGTCGGGCAGCCTCTAGGGCCGCCAGCGCCGCCGCGCCGTCATGAATACGGCCGCAGTTTTGCAGCAGCGCATCATCAAAAGACTGCACGCCTAGACTGAGACGATTGAACCCTGCCGCACGCAACAGCCACAGGTCGTCAGCGGAAACCGTGCCCGGATTCGCTTCCAAGGAGATCTCCGCTTCCGGCAGCACCAAAAACCAGCGCTGCAGCTCCTGCAGCAACCGTACTAGCGCCTCAGCGCCGATAAGAGTCGGCGTACCGCCGCCAAAAAAAATCGTGTCTACCGTCGCTTTCCCCAGCCGGTTTCCCTGCCAAGCTATTTCCTCGCACAATGCTTCTATATATTGTTTTTGCAGCAACGCGCTCCCTGTTTGAGACGGAAAGTCGCAATAAGCGCACTTCTGCCGACAAAAAGGAATATGCACATACAAGCCTAACATCCCCATGTTCCCGCCCTCCGGAAAACCAGAAAGAGGGCCGCCTCAATCGCTCTCGAGGCAGCCCGCTTTATATTTTAAACAACTCAGTCAATCTTTAAAATAGCCATGAAGGCTTCTTGCGGAACTTCTACGCTCCCTACCTGTTTCATGCGCTTTTTGCCTTCTTTTTGTTTCTCCAGCAATTTGCGTTTCCGGCTAATATCGCCGCCATAACATTTGGCCAGTACGTCCTTACGCATGGCGCGCACCGTTTCCCTGGCGATAACCTTATTGCCTATGGCCGCCTGCACGGGGATTTCAAACATCTGCCTGGGAATAATACCGCGCAGCTTCTCAACCAAAATACGGCCCCTGTGCGTCGCTTTCTCTTGATGCACAATAACAGACAGAGCATCTACAGGATCGCCATTTAAAAGAATATCCAGTTTAACCAGCGCCGACTCCTGATAGCCCGACAATTCGTAATCCAACGAGGCATAGCCGCGGGTAGATGATTTCAGGCGATCAAAGTAATCATAGATAATCTCGCTCAAAGGCAAATGATAGGTCAACAATACCCTTGTCGTATCGAGATATTTCATGTCCTTAAATTCGCCTCGTTTTTCCTGAGACAATTCCATCACCGCCCCCACAAATTCGTTGGGAACGATAACCGTCGCTTTTACGTAAGGTTCTTCAATATGTTCAATTTCCTGCGGCGTAGGAAGTTTCGAAGGATTGTCAATCTCTAGCTTCTCCCCGTCCGTCTTGTATACATGATAAATAACGCTAGGCGCCGTCGTAATCAGAACAATGCCATATTCACGTTCCAGCCGTTCTTGAACGACATCCATATGCAGCAACCCTAAAAAGCCGCAGCGAAAACCAAAACCAAGAGCCACAGACGTTTCCGGTTCAAAGACCAACGCCGCATCGTTAAGCTGCAATTTTTCCAACGCATCCCGCAAAGAATCATATTCCGACGATTCCACCGGATACAAGCCGCAGTATACCATCGGCGTAATTTTCCGGTATCCTTCGAGCGCCTGCGTTGTTGGGCGCGCCGCATCGGTTACCGTATCGCCTACGCGCACGTCTTTAACGTTTTTAATACTTCCCGCCACATAGCCAACCTGACCGGCGGTCAGTTCTGAAACATTCGTAGGCACCGGGCGAAATACGCCGACTTCAGTAGCCTCAAAAACTTTGTCCGTCGCCATCATACGCAGTTTCATGCCAGGCGCCATGCGCCCGTTTATAACACGCACATAAGCGATAACCCCTTTATAGGCGTCAAAATGCGAATCAAAAATCAGCGCTTGCAGCGGCTCTTCAACTTTGCCAGCAGGCGCCGGCACCCTCTTTACAACAGCCTCTAGCACTTCCGGGATGCCAATGCCCGTCTTGGCGCTAACCAAGATGGCTTCTGACGCGTCAATGCCAATAACATCTTCAATTTCCTGTTTAACTCGTTCCGGGTCGGCGCTAGGCAAGTCAATTTTATTAATGACCGGAATAATTTCCAAATTGTTTTCCAGCGCCAAATATACATTCGCCAGCGTCTGCGCCTCAATGCCTTGCGCAGCATCAATTACCAACAAGGCGCCTTCACAGGCAGCCAAGCTGCGAGACACTTCATACGTAAAATCAACATGTCCCGGAGTATCAATCAGATGCAGCATATAGGTCTGCCCGTCTTGGGCCGTATATGCAATACGCACGGCCTGCGATTTTATGGTAATGCCTCTTTCACGTTCCAGTTCCATCTGGTCGAGCACTTGCTCTTCCATCTCCCGCGCTGAAAGCGCGCCGGTATATTCAAGCAGGCGATCCGCCAGAGTGGACTTACCATGATCAATATGAGCGATGATCGAAAAATTGCGGATGTTCTTTGTGTCCATTCCAAGCTCCTCTTTTCTAAAACTGAATGCAAGCCCGCTATAGTTCGGTCCTGCCCTAACTCATTATTAGGTTTATTGATGTCGCTAATCGATTATAGCATCCTTATAACACCCTCTGCAAGAATTTGCATTTCGAGTGTTGACAACCCTACAAAGAGATGATATTATTACACCTGTGCCAAGCAGTGCCGGAGTGGCGGAATGGCAGACGCAGATGACTCAAAATCATCCGGGTTCGTCCCGTGGGGGTTCAAGTCCCTTCTCCGGCACCAAACTTCAAAAGTAAAAGAACCCTTGAATCAAGGGTTCTTTTTTTATTTATAATCAGAAATAACGAACCGCGAAACACGCGAAAAGGTTTAAATTAAAACTCGCACCCCGTAGCCCTCATTCGTACCCTCCCTTGACTCCCTCGACTCTTGTTCGTTTCCCGTCCTCTCTGGCTTTCCTCTGTGTTCCATCCCTCTATTGTTCAAAGCGCCCCAGGGCGCTTAAAGCCGCGGCCGATGACTTCCGCCGTATCAATGACCATAAAGAAGGCGCCCTGGTCCGCTTCGTCCACAAAGCGCTTCACATGAGCAATCTGCGCCCGGGAAATGACTACCATGAGCACATCCTTGCTTTCGCTGGTATACGCACCGCGCGCCTGCAAAAAAGTGGCGCCCCTGCCCAGCTCTTCTAAAATACGTTTGGCAATCTGTTCGCGCTCTTGTGAAATGATGAGCAGTACCTTCCGCCGGTTAAAACCTTCAATAACCTTATCTACTACCGTACTGCCTACAAACATGGAAATCAGCGTATACATGCCAATTTCCAAGCCGAACAAAAACGCCCCGCAGGCTACGACCACAACATTGACAGCAAATGCCGCCGTGCCGATTTCCATACCATAACGTTTTTTGGCAATCATCCCCACTACATCAGTGCCTCCCGTAGAAGCGCCGGCGCGAAACACCATGCCCAAACCGAG
>NZ_JAQUZF010000098.1:0-10180 GCF_028691475.1 Anaeromusa sp. | reverse complement strand
TTCCGTCCGTTCCAGAACGATCAGATTTGAATTCGGTCGATAAAGACTCACCTGATGCAATAATAGCGCGGATAGTTTCTTCGTTCAATTTCATTCGCATCACCCCATTTCAAGCTGTGACAGCTATTCAGAATTGATTTTGATAAAGCATCCTAGTCAATAATCCCACACTTCATCCTTCATCGGCAGTCGACTTAGCAAATCCTGATAATACCGCCACTGCGGCAGATGCTCGCTCATCAGCGCCACAAAACGGTCATTATGTTTGCGTTCCAGCATATGAAGCAGCTCATGCACCACAATATACTCCAAGCATTCCGGCGGCTTCTTGGCCAGCTCAAGGTTTAGCAAGATTCGCCCAGCAACAGGATTGCATGTGCCCCAGTTGGTTTTCATCCTTCTAACGCCATACGCTGTGGTTTTTACGTTGAGCCGCTGTTCCCACTTGCTGATTAGCGCTGGGAGCTCGTGCTTAAGTTGGGCTCGATACCAGTCGCCAAGAATTCTTTTGCGCTTGTCGCTATCCGTTCCGGGTCGTACATGCAAATCCAAGGTATCGTGTCGCAGCACTACCTTGGGCGGCGCCTTCGTTTCCAATACCCTCAGCAAATAACGTTTGCCGCGGTAGTAATGACTTTCGCGGTCAATATACTCTCTTGGCGCCTCGCGCTCTTGGTTGGTGAACTTCGCTTGCTGCTTTTTGATCCAAGAAAGCTTTGATAAGGCATATACTCGGATCGTGTCGAGCTCCATCCTATTTGGTGCAGAAATTTTCACACGCCCCTCAGGCGGATATACGCTCAAATGGATATTTTTGATGTCTTTGCGTATGACATCGATGGCAACACTGCCGATCTGCACCTGTTCCATCTTAATACTCACCTTGCTGTTTTATTACGGTAAAAATACGTTCTACTTCCTGTTCATCGCCCATTACATCATAAAGCCGTTGCTTGATGAGCTTTTCCTTGGCATCATTGCCGCGCCAACTGTCAGGGCGATACGTCATTACGGTCTCGTGTATGCAGTGCGCCAAGCTTTCGTCCCGCTCCAAGTTATTGTACAAGGCTCGCTTGGCCGGTGTGTTCAGGCTGCATGGCGTATCATCGTGTTTTCCTTCCTTAACTTTTTGCGCCAGTTCGGCAATCTTCTTCAAATACTCTTCATAGTCCAGCGCCTGTGCTTTGCGTTCCGTGATGATAGCGTTTAGCAGTTTCGACATTTCTTCAAAGAAAGCCGGATCAATCAAATGATCCTGCATGATTTTGCTGCGTACATTGTTTTCAATTGTGGCTGCTACGGCTTCTTTGTTCGCCTTGATGCCGCTTGGCAGGCTGTTAATCGCATCGGCGATGCCTGTTTCGACAATCAAGTCAATTAAGGGAACCTCGCTAAAGGGGGAGATGGAGCGTGGTTCTTCCGCAGAAATGTAGGTGTCGATCAAATGGCGCATATCTGCTTCGTAAGACTTCAAGTCAAGCGTTTCATTGCTTGCCTTGCGAATTTCTTCGCGCAATTTCAGGTAAGAATCGACGGCGGACTTGATTTCCGCAATTTGCGCCGCGTTGTAGCCCGCTGCTTCGAGCTCGTCGGCCAAGTTGGCGTACGCACGGATCAGCGCAACAATTCCCTTATAAAGAGTTGTTCGCCGTACCGCACGGCTGGCCAGGTCTTCCGGGATTTCAGTGTTGCCGCAAAAATACTGGATGTATTGCAGTGTGTCCTTTGGCAGGGCCACTGGCTCACACAGTATGGCCAGCGATTCGATCGCATCATCGAGGCGTTGGCGACCTTTTTCAATCCGGCTCTGCAGCATCACGTCACAGTCTTCCTTGGCGAAGGTATCATAATCCAATTCTGCAGTATACACCGCCACCGCGTTTTCCACCTTGCGGAACAAATCCTTATAGTCGATGATGCAGCCGAACTGCTTGTCATCGGAATCAAGGCGGTTGACGCGGCAGATCGCCTGAAACAGCCCGTGGTCCTGCATGGACTTATCAATATATAGGTATGTGCAGCTCGGCGCATCGAATCCGGTCAAGAGCTTGTCTACTACGACCAGCAGGCGCATAACGGCCGGCTTCTTTAAAAACAGCTCTTTCGCCTCGTCTTCGTAAGTTTCCGTCTTTCTGCCTTGCAGCAGCTCTGTATATATTTTGTAGATAAATTCCTTCTCGGTTTCCGTGTTGGCGCCCGTGTCCTCCGTAGTGATGTCTTTCGTTTGCGGGTTATAGGAGGTGATGACGGCACACTTGCCCTTCAGTTCGGTCTTTTGCAGCTTCTCAAAATACCGGCAGGCCTCAAAAATGCTCGTGGCTACTAGAATGGCATTGCCTCGCTGTGAAGCCAGCCGCGGTTTGACGTTGAAATCAAAAACGATATCGCTGATAACCCGGTCAAGGCGCGTGCTGGAGCTGAGGACTATTTGCATCGTACCCCATTTTTTGCGAAGCTCGGCCTTTTGAAAATCATTGAGTCCTCTCGTTTTGCTGTCAAACCAAGCGTCGATTTTCTCCGGCGCCATAACTTTCTGATCAATGTCACGTGCTTCATAAACCAAATCCAGAACGACTTCGTCTCTTACCGCCTCGTTAAACTTATAGGTATGGATATAACGACCAAAGACTTCCAGGCTGGTCTGCTTGTCTTTTTTGAGCAGCGGCGTACCTGTAAAGCCGATGAATACGCCTTGCGGCAATAAAGCCTTCATAACACGGTTCAGCTTGCCGCTATGGGTACGGTGGCATTCGTCTACGAAAACAAAGAGCTCGCCCACTGCAGGACTCGGCTGGCCTTCCAGCTCCTTGATGAATGCGTCAAAATTTGTCACATTCTTCCGACCGAATTTGTGAACCAGGGAGCACAAAAGGCGCGGTTTTGCTTGCGAGAGCTGGCTCATCAAATCCCGTCCGCTGCTGGTGCGCTTCACAGTTTCGCCGGCCTCGTTAAATACGCGTTCAATCTGCTTGTCGAGCTCATCGCGGTCGGTAATGACGGCCACGCGGGCGTTAGGGTTGTTTTCCAAAATCCATTTCGCCAACAATACCATGACGATGCTTTTGCCGCTTCCTTGCGTATGCCAAATGATGCCGCCTTCACGCCTTTTGGCGAATCCCTGTGCCGCCTTAATGCCGAAATACTGGTGTACGCGCGGCAACTTTTTCACGCCGCCGTCAAACAATACAAAATCATACATAATTTCCAGCAGGCGTTCTTTATTGCACAGCTTCAGCAGGTACTTGTCTAGGGGCAGGCGGCTGTTGTCGGCCTCGTCTTCTTTCCATTTGAGGAAGAACTTCTCCGGCGTGCCAATGGTGCCGTAACGCAAACCTTCCGTATCATTGCCTGCGAAAATAAACTGTACTGTCGTAAAGAAGTCGCCGATAAATTCCTTCTTCTGGTTGACAAGGCTTTGCCGAATGCCGTCGCCGATTGACACGGTACTGCGTTTGAGCTCCAGCACGCCAATGGCAATGCCGTTCACGTACAGCACAAGGTCGGGCCGCTTTTCCCGGTTGCCGAAGACGGTCACTTCCTCAGCTAAGGCGAAGTCGTTTTCGCCTGGATGCTCCCAGTCAATAAGCTGCACCGTTTCAAAATTATCGCCGACGTCTTCTTTGACCTGAACGCCGTAGCGCAGCAATTTGTACACGTTTTGATTATTCTCGTACAGCTCGCCGTGGTAATTGTTTACCTGTATCCGAAGCTCATGCAGCGCTTTGGCGATCAATGGCGCTCCGTAACCCCGGCGTTGTAAGTAGCCAGTCAGTAATGCCTCTTCGATGTTGCTGTTATGCAGGCGATCTTCCCAATTGCCAAGATAGGCATAGCCGAGCTCATCACGAAAAAGCTCGACAATTCGGTTTTGCGTTATGCGCTCAGGCTGTCCTACACTCATACCAATCGAATCCTCCCAGTTAAGAGTTCTTGCATCATGCCCTGTTTGATATGGCGATATTTATCCAGTTTGGCTTCCAAAGCGGCAAGCTCAGCATCCATATCGGAAAGGCTTGCGGCAATGCGACGCTGCTCATCATTGGTGGGTGGCAGGGTTAAAAGGATTTTACCGATATTGCTTTTGCTAACTCCACTGACCTTTGTTCCAACAGCATAGAATTTGAACTGTCGCTTCACATCGTTGCTTTGAAAACAATATTGCCTGTAGTTTTTATCAACAAGATCGTTTGTGCTTTTAGCAACAATCGTATGCAACCCCGCAATATATGGCATCGCATTGGGATTCTTAATGACGACATGGCGGCTTGTTCCTTCATCATCTTCGGATGCATCGACAAAAACCAGATCGCCATCACCTAGCAATGTTGCCGACGGCACTTTGTTTAAAGGTACATCAAGTTTAGGAATATCTGCGTATTCTCGCTCAATATCTATATAAGATTTTTTTGAACCATGAATGTCTCCATAATGAAGATAGGCAAGCCCCTTATCTGATAGTTGTTCTCTTGATGCCGTTAGTCCGCCACTAAAAGCAAATAGCTCATCTAAAGATTTCTCTACCCAGTTCTCTTTCGGCTTAAGCAATTCTTGCAGGGCACCGTGCTTGATCAGCCGCTTTTTAGTGATGAGCTTTTCTAGCGACTGAATTAGTTCGTCGGTGTCGGAAAGCGCGGTAGCAATGGCTGTTTGTTCAGCGATAGTGGGGGGAAGCGGAACTTTAAAATCACTAATCAGACTGGTGTTCAAATTGGGCTGTCCATTGCCGGTTGCAACAACATCTCTCAAATATTTCGTTTTAGAATTGATGTAATACACTAAATATAGCTTGCTTACTTCTTGACTCAAATTATATAATGCAGCAATTCCGTCATTCGCGCAGCATTTTATTTCCAATAGTTTTGCTACGCCAAGAGTAGCGCCGCTATTGGCAATTATCAAAGTGTCTTTTTCAATGATTCTACTCCACTTGGAACCTTCTTCGGTAAGATACCCTTCTGTTTGCGAGACATAAAGCTGTGCTTCTGAAAGATTTGTTAACGCTGCCACGGTAAGCCAAGGAATGTAATTTCCATTAAAATACTTAGGGTCACCCGCAGGTCTTGGTGAACCGCCTCGAACCGGATGTGAAATTTCCCCTAACGCTTTAACTTCCCAATCTTCTGGTATAACGCCAACTTCCGTCTGCTTATATCCTGCTTTCATCACCATGAAAACCCCATTTTCTCCAGATGCTCCTTGACCTTAGTTTCCAGCGTTTGCACAGATTGCTGCTGGGCAGGCAGGGGTGTTTCATAGCGCTCGGCCAGCTCCTTGATCCGATTCGCCAGTCGTTGGCTGATGCGTTCCATTTCTCCTTGTACCGCTTGCGTTATCGCTGCAAGCCATTTGTCATCAACCACCAGTGTCTTAATTTCGTCGGTTGTGAGTGTCTTATAATGCCTGTAGGCCTGGTCATCCAACACCGCTGCCGCCGTTTTGGCTTTCACGTTAACGGCAGACAATTTTGCAGACAATTCCAGGTACTCTTGCAGAACCTGCCGTTCTTCCGCCGCGGCCGGATCGTGTTTGAGCTCCTTCAACCGGGCCTGCACTTGGGTCTTGTTTATTTTGTCCCAGCCGCCAAAGTAGCCGTCATCAGTGCTGTGCTCTTCTTCGAGCTCACCGATGCGTCCGGTTAGAGATTCCGCCAGTGCGTTCAATGTGTCAATAACTTCTTGCTCATTGCGGAAGTAACGTTTGACAATCAGGTCTTTTGGCACCAGATCGCAGGCCCAGCCTTTATCAACATCGTTTCCTTTTTTATTGACCTGGATAATTCGGTAGGGTTCGGCCGTCCAGCCATCTGCCGCAAGGAGATAGCAATCGTCCTGCATAACCGTTTCCCAGTAGTCCATCAGGTGCTGATAGATGTCATAAGCATCAATCAGTGGTAGACCGGCATAGTGCTGCAGCAGGCTTTCCGACAAGCCTATGATGAGTGCTTTGGGGGTGAAGCCAGGCTGCAGCTCTTTGAGCTCAATCGTTGCCGTTGTTTTCCAGCGAGAAAAATGAGCGTTCATATCATCCGTAAACGACTTAAATTCCGCGTGCTCGTAAATCGCTTGCTTGATTGCCTCCTTGCCAACTTTCAGCTGGCAATACTGGTCTCGCCCGCAGTCAGCGAAGAGCTCGTCTTTTAATGCGGGGCAAACGGCCCAGTATGTTCCTAGCGCAGCAACATCTCGCTGTGGAATACCGCCTAAGAGATGTGCCTCAATATCCTGAATATCTTCCGGTTCCTGGCTATCAATATAGCGGGGCAGGTTCAGGTTGTAGTCATTTTGCTCAATTTCTGCATAAGAAACAAGCCGCGCGTATTTCTCTACGTCCAGCTGCTGTTTAAAGGTATCGACGATCTGATGAATGTCGCGGCTGCGCAAGCGATTCTTATTTCCATCCTTTATATAGCCACGGCTGGCGTCGATCATAAAAATGCCTTTGCGCACGCCTGCGTTTTCTTTGTCGATCACCACAATGCAGGCCGGAATGCCTGTTCCATAAAACAGGTTTGCCGGTAAGCCGATAATGCCTTTGATGAAACCTTTTTCCACCAAGCTCTTGCGGATCTCAGCCTCGGCATTGCCGCGAAACAGCACGCCGTGCGGCAGGATGCAGGCGCCTTTGCCTTTGCTTTTTAGTGAGCGAACGATATGCAGCAGGTAGGCATAGTCACCGTTTTTAGCAGGCGGCACACCGTATTCCTTGAAGCGACTAAACTTGTCGTTGCCATTTGAGATCGCCACGCCGTTGCTCCAGCTTTTGTCACTGAATGGCGGATTGGCGACAACGTAATCAAAAGTTGTCAGCGTATGCTCGTCCTGCTTAAATAAGGGATTGGCCAAAGTGTTTCCTTGTTTGATTTCCGCTGTGGGGTTGTTGTGGAGAATCATATTCATGCGAGCCAAGCCTGCAGTGGCGGAATCCTTCTCTTGCCCGTAGAGGCTGATGTCTTTTTCCGCCGCCTCGGCGACTTTCAAGAGTAGCGAGCCAGATCCGCATGTCGGGTCATATACGGTCGTTGCCGCCGTCATATTGTCGCGATCAATGCCGATAACCTGGGACATAATACGGCTGACTTCAGCCGGCGTGTAGAATTGTCCTTTGCTCTTGCCGCTTTCCGTAGCGAAATGGCGCATCAGGTATTCATAGGCGTCGCCCAGAATGTCATCGCCTTCAGCCCGGTTCTTGCTGAAATCAAGCGACTTGTTTTCAAAAATGCTAATTAGGTTCGTCAGGCGGTCAATCATTTCCTTGCCGCTGCCGAGCTTCGTAACATCGTTGAAATCCGGCATATCGGACAGCTTGTTGGCGCTGGCAAGGGGAGCGATGATCTTTTTGTTGATGTCGTCACCGATTGTTGGCTTACCTTTCAAGGCTACCATGTCGCGGAAGCTTGCTCCGGCAGGGATTGTGATCGGCGCAAAAGGCACGCCGGCATATTTGTCGCTTATGTATTTGATGAACAACAGGACGAGAACGTAGTCTTTATACTGGCTTGCATCCATGCCGCCGCGCAGTTCATCACAGCTCGCCCAAAGGGAACTGTATAATTCGGATTTTTTGATAGCCATGCTGTAGAATCAACCTTCCCAATTAAAATGCACTTGTTTAACTTCCACGCGAAAAGCTGATTTCCTTTTGAGACAGCAAACAATGCATAACCCAAGCAAGCCGCAATGCCGATGCACGCACCAAAGTAAAAGCAGCATTCTCCGCCGTTTTCACGAAACAAGTCATTTTATGAGCTCACCGACCGACCAACCTAGTTGAATGCCTGTATTTACTGGGCTCGCTGGATTTTTCAACTGAATCCATGCTTTCGCAATTTAACAAAGTAACGTAATAAGTTACCAACGAATCTTTCTTATTGCATATGCAATCTCTACAGGCATGAAAAAACAGCCGCAATCATGCGGCTGCCGCTCATTAGTTTTCAGGTGGAATCATATAGAGTAAACGCTGCTCTTTAGCGTTCAGGACGCAAATGCCGAGGCATTGGATTTGGCAAGGTGTTAGCAGGATAATCAGGTGGCAGGCATACCGGATTTAGGCCATAGCGGGGTAAATAGCCATGTAGCAGGTTTTGCAGCGAGCTCGTCGGGCCGCAGAGAAAAGCGTTACTCCCATCAGCAAATGCACCTTGGCGGAATGCCTCAATACCAGCATCGACGGAGCCAGCGTGTGCAATTTGCCGTAAGAAAGCTAGTGAGCGGTCTTTGCTTTCAGAACGCCCTTGTTGCATTCGCAGGAGTTGTTCGACGGAAGCGAGAGTATGGTAATCCTCATAGCCAACGGATTGCCCGAAATAGAACTGGACGATTTGGTTTGCGATGCTTTCATTGAGAAAAGTTCTCAATTTCATGCCGTGGTAAGGAAGGCCTTGCTCACGAATCAATTCATGAATATGCAGCAGTTTGCGTCCTTGGCATTGGACTTCAAAGCGCAGAAGGTCTTGAGCTTCCCTGAGTAAGCGGTCATTGCGGCATAAATCCTTGTCGTGTAGCAATTGAGCTTTCTTGCTGTAAAAGTTCAGCCGGACATGCCCTATAGGGAAGTGAAAAATTCAAAAATTTCCCGGGGGTACTAGGCCGTCATGGTGTTTTTCCAGGCTGTTTTTCCGAGGCCGCACCTACTGAGTTTGCGCCTCGTTACAAGGACAAACAAAAAGACGCCCACCAACGTTAAGTAAACAGGCCCAAAAGAATTTCTTGCCTGTGAAGTTACTTAAACGCCAGGGGCGCCTTTATCTTTTCTTGGAGCTCGCACTGCTCGAAGGCTTCGGAGCCAAGATTCTATGTGTGTGAATTCGACTTTTAGTATAGCATATTTCCGGTTGTCCTTGTCAAGCAACCCTACGGGCTGGGTTCGCTGACCTGCGGAACAGTTGGACAACAGAATCTACAGGGAAACGCATTGCAAATGACGGGGCCGGGGACTTCCCCCTCGCACCTTTTCTTGCTTCCATGCCAAGTAAGCAATCCTTTCCTTCTTCCTTTTCCTTTCCCTTGGCATGGTTGAAAACAAAAATGCGAGGAGTTGTGTTGTAATGAAAAACAAATTATGGTGAACCAAAAGAATCTTGGCTGCCCTGTTTGTGGTACGCCGGCCAAAGACGAAGTGGTTATGGAACGGTGCCTTAGAATGCCTGCCGGTGCAGATGGGAGCTGGGCATGCGTGCAAGAACATTGTATTCATGCAAATGAACGAGCGGCAGACCTGCCCGAGAGAATGCAGGAAGATTGGTGCAGCAGCTGTCAATATAATGAAGTTATTCGCGAAAGCGGGACTTTCCAGCACATGAAGCAGGTGGGGGAAAGGCAGTGGCGTGAAGTCCATTGCTGCAGTGGCTGCCATAACCAGTATGAAATAGAAAGCGAAAATAAATATTGACAGAATGCTTTGGCGACGATAAAATAACCTCCGAAACACTTTCATGATGAACAGATCGCGTACCGACAACTTCATATCATGGCGGTCTGCAATACACTTTTAGATAAACGCGCATGCTGCGCATAAGTGGCCTAGGTTCTATGAGGATCTAAGTCTATTTGTGCTGGCATGCGTTTTTGCATTCTGACTCTATTCATTCATGGAAGGACGAGATTAAACATGGAAAAACGTACGCTTACAGCCCAGGAAGTATCGGAATACTTTTTCTCAGGAGAGGTGTCTTATTGGACGGTTTTGAAAATGGCCAAGGTAGGGGAACTGCCGCACTTTAAGGTGGGGAGCCGCTATCTATTCAATAGAGCATCTTTGATGAATTGGCAAGCTGCACAGGAACAACGCTGCTCGCTAGTCGGGGAGGCAATGTAAATGAAGGGAAATGTTGAGCAACGTGGCAAGATCAGTTGGCGCTTGACCGCCTATTTGGGATATGATCCTAACACAGGGGCGCAAAAGCGCGAGCGGAAAACAGTAAAGGCGGAAAACAAACGCCAGGCGGAAAAGCTGCTGCGGGAATGGATAGGAGAGATCGAAAAGGGCGTGAAGCCACGTGGGAATAATATGACTGTGCGGCAATTTGCCGGCGAATGGCTGGAGAAGCATTGCGAAGCCAATTTGCAGCCTAAGACCGTTCATACGTACAGGGAAAAGCTCGACGGACATATTCTGCCGGTTTTAGGACATGTTAAATTGTGCGAGCTCGTTCCGAAGATGATTGTGGATTTTTGCGATG